>CANGGD010000108.1 GCA_947453295.1 Chitinophagaceae bacterium
ACCTATAATGAGACCGGAATTATCATATTCCTCTTGTAAGGAGTTGGGGGCAAATTTTTCTAGTGTATTAATTATTTCTGTAAACTTCATACCTAAAAATAATACATTTTAACAATGGTCACGTTTTTAATGGTTTAAAAATTTTTAATGACACATAATTTCATAATACATTGATTATCATATTTATACAATTAATTATTTTATTTATTTAAAAATATTTTTTTATGCTACACAATATTTTTATAATAATTCTGTTTTTAGTTTAGGTTGATGTAAATCAGCTTAATTCATAAACAAAAGCCAATCCCTATGAAAATTCTAAACTCGGTGAAAACCGCAGGCGTATTAGTACTATGTACTATTCTTAGCTTAAAAAGTTTAGCTTTACGTCCAACAGCAAATTTTTCTGCTACACCAATTTCAGGTTGTGCTCCACTTTTAGTTAATTTTTCTGATCTTTCAACCGGCAACCCTACATCATGGTCTTGGAATTTGGGAAATGGAACAAATTCAAATATCCAAAACCCTTCGGCAGTGTTTCTTAATCCAGGACAATATACTGTAAAGCTTGTTGTACAAAATGCTTCAGGTAGTGATTCTGTAACAAGAACTCAGTTTATAACTGTATATGCAAAGCCTACAATTAATTTTAGTGCTTCAAATGTATCAGGATGTGCCCCATTAACAACAACTTTTACAGATTTATCAAGTTCATCAAATGTTAACATCGTATCTAGTCAATGGGATTTTGGTAATGGGAATTTTTCTACTCTTTCGAATCCTACTCATACATACACTTCACCAGGAAGCTATAATGTTTCCTTAATGCTTACAAATTCAAATGGTTGCAGTGCATCTGCAACCCAAACTAATTTTATAAATATATCTGATAGACCTATTGTTAATTTTACAAATTCAAATCCAATTCATTGTGGAGCTCCTTATTCAGTTAGTTTTATAAATGGCAGCACTGGTATTGGTGGTTTATCTTTTTTATGGATGTTTGGAGATGGTTCTACTTCAACACAAATAAACCCAACACACATTTATAATGCCTTTGGGAATTATACAGTTAAACTAATAGTAACAAACTCCCTTGGATGTAAAGATTCAATTATCAAATCAAATCTTGTACAAATTGGCAATGCCTATACGATGTTCACTAGCGCAGCAACAGTTTGTGCTAATCAGATTGTTCAAATAAATAATACGTCTAACCCAATTCCTTCAATAACTTCGTGGAATTTTGGCGATGGAACTACTTCAAGTGATGTAAACCCAATAAAAATATACACTACTCCAGGCACCTTTCATATTAAATTAATAAACGACTTTGGTTCATGTAAAGATTCATTAGTTAGAACAATTATTGTAAAGGCTTCTGCTATTGCTAATTTCAATGCTAACCATACAAGTGCATGTCAAACTCCATTAGTTGTTAATTTCAACAATCAAAGTTCAAACTCAAATTCATATGTTTGGTATTTTGGAAATGGCGATTCCTCAACATCTTCAAACCCAGTATATACTTATACTAACCAAGGAATTTTTGATGTAACCTTAATTGCTACTTCAATGCAAGGATGTGCAGACACGACAAAAAAAGTACAATATATTAAAGTACAGGCACCTCAAGCAAACATTTTGAACTTACCTCAAAGAGGATGTGCGCCTTATGAAATAACATTTGAATCATCAGTTAATACAGTTGATCCAGTTATAAGTTATTTATGGAATTTTGGAGATGGCAGCACATCAACATTAACTCAACCTATTCATACTTATACTTCAAGAGGAAACTATACTGTGTCATTAATAGTATTTACTGCGTCTGGTTGTACAGATACAGTTATTGTTGCAAATGGCGTGAGAATTGGTTTAGAGCCCCACCCTCAATTCCAAGCAAATACTTTATCAGCTTGTGCAGAAACTCCAATTTTATTTTCAAACCTAACACCTTCTACCGATTCAGTTGATAGTTGGATATGGAATTTTGGAGATGGTTCTATTTCAACACTGCAAAATCCAACTCATGCTTATTCTGATACAGGATTTATGACAGTTAGTTTAGTTGCTAATAATAATGGATGTAAGGACACCTTAGAAATAAAAGATTACATATTTATAAATGCACCTATTGCAAAATTCAAATCTGTTTTAGATTGTAAAAATAAATTAACAAGAACCTTTACTGATCTTTCCATTGATGCAGATTCTTGGAATTGGGACTTTGGAGATGGAAACTCCTCTTCTGATCAAAATCCAATTCATATATTTGATGGCAATGGTAGTTATGACATAACATTGATTACAAATAATTCAACAACTGGGTGTTCATCAACTATTACAAAAACCATTAGAGTAATTAATGAAGTGGCAGATTTTTTTGTTAATCAAACAACTATTTGCAAAGAAAATTCAATTAGATTTAGTTCCACAAACAAAACATACTTCAACTCATTTAAATGGGAATTTGGAGATGGCACTACAGCAACAGATACTGCAATAACAAAAACATATTTTTTATCTGGGATTTACAACATATCATTATACACTAAAGATTTAAATGGTTGCAAAGACACCCTCACTAAAAACAATTACATCACTGTTAACGGCCCAACTGCTGATTTCTCAAGCACTAATACCGGAATTTGTGCAAATACTTCTGCAATCTTTACTGATTTATCTACAAGTGATGGAAGAAACTCAATAGTATCTTGGATTTGGAATTATGGTGATAATACTGCTGATACATTAACAAGTGGTAATTCAAATCATTTTTATCAATTAAATGGAAATTATACTATTTCTTTAATAGCAATAGACAATACAGGATGTAAAAATAGAATAGAAAAAACTAGTTACATTAATGTAGCAAGTCCGATTGTGAATTTCAATACCATAGACACAGTGAGTTGTCCTAATGGAACAATTACATTTAACAACTTGTCTAGTGGATCTAACTTAACTTACTTATGGGATTTTGGAGATGGATCTATTGCTTCAAGCATAGTTAATCCTACGCACCAATATGTTAGCAATGGAATATACACTATAAAATTATTAGCTACAAACACTAATGGATGTAAAGATTCAATGATTAGAAATAATTACTTAAATATATTATCTCCAATTGCAAGTTTTGAAGTAAGTGATTCTGTTGGAAACTGTCCTCCATTGATTGTTAATTTCACGAACAATTCTGAAAATGGAATTTCTTACGAATGGAATTTTGGTGATGGAACAAATTCAACATTAGAAAATCCGTCTCATTTCTATTCTATTGCCGGAACCTATTTTGCAAAACTAACAGTTACGAGTACAGGAGGTTGCACAAGTGTATTCCAAAGGAAAATAGTTGTTCATGGACCAAGTGGTTCTTTTACCTATAATACCTTAATTGGTTGTGCGCCAAAAAGTACAAACTTTGTTGCCAATGTTTTAAACACAGTCAATTTTGTGTGGGATTATAATGATGGAAACACTATTGTTTCTTCTAGCTCAACACAAACGCATAGCTATATCCATAGCGGTCATTATCTTCCTAAGCTTTTATTAAAAGATGCATCAGGTTGTGTTGTGCCGTTAATTGGATCTGACTCAATTATTGTTCACGAAACATCTCCAGAATTTAATTTTAATTCTCCAATTTTATGTGACAAAGGAAATATTCAATTCGTTAATTCTAGTAATAGTACTGATATTATCTCAGGGTACAATTGGAATTTTGGAGATGGCAACACCTCTACTGTTGCAAATCCTGCTCATACATATACAAGTACAGGATTTTATTATCCTCAACTAACACTAAGTACAATTAACGGATGTGTAGGAACCTTTACAAGTCCTTATCCAGTAAAGATTGTTGCTTCTCCACAAGGAACTATTACACAAACTGCAAATGGCTGTGCTGGTGTAATTGTAGCTTTCAATGGCGGTTATGTTACGCCGGATACATCTAATGTAAACTGGACTTGGGATTTTGGAAACGGAGCTCATTCAAGTTTAATAAATCCAACTTCACAAAACTACCCTAATGCTGGTACTTATAATGTAACTGCTATACTTACTAATAATTCTGGCTGTAAAGACACAGTGTATTCATCAGTTGAGGCTTATGCTTTCCCTGTAACAGAAGCTGGTATTGATACATTTGTTTGTAAAGGAAGAGGCACCTCATTAAATGCTAGCGGTGCTGCAACTTATTCTTGGTCACCTTCTATTGGACTTAGTTGTGTTGATTGTGTAAACCCAATAGCAAACCCAACCACAAACAAAAAATATTATGTAGTTGGAACCTCTATACATGGTTGTTCTACAAAAGACTCATTATATGTAACTGTAAAAAATCCATTTAATATGAATGCCTCATCTAAGCAAAAAATATGCAGAGGATTTGGTAAACAATTATTTGCAAATGGTGCTGAAAATTACGTTTGGTCTCCTTCAACTGGGTTAGACAATCCAACTTCTAACATCCCTGTAGCTAACCCTAGTATTAATACTGTTTACACAGTCATTGGGTCTGATAATAAGCATTGCTTCTATGATACTGCAAAAGTTACCGTTGAAGTATATAACAACCCAACTGTTGAATTAGGAGAAGATAAAACAATGAATGTTGGACAAACAATTGATTTAGTTGCGAAATTATCAAGCGATGTTGTAGAAACAAGATGGTCACCATCTGGTCCGGCTACAAGAACTGATCTTTCGGTATTTACTATTAAACCAAGAGAAACTACAACTTATACAATTGATGCATTCACAAACATTGGCTGCAAGGCTTCTGATCAAATTACGGTGAATGTTCTTTGTAATGGAACCAATTTATTTATTCCTAACACATTCACACCAAACAATGATGGCATCAATGATTTGTTTTATCCTAGAGGTAGTGGCATCTTAAAAATTAAAAAAGTTCAAATCTTTTCTCGCTGGGGACAGGTTGTTTATGAGAAAAACAATATTTATGCAAACGATGTTAATTCGGCTTGGGATGGTACTTTTAATGGCAGACCACTTAATCAAGAAGTATATGTTTACATCGTAGAAGCAATTTGCGAAAACAACACAATACTTTCTTTCAAAGGAAATATTGCACTTATTAGATAATATTAAATTAGCTTTTGTTTTATTAAATAAATCGAGGCCTATATTCTTATAGGCCTTTCTTTTTTTATGAATTGTCTTGAATTCTTTTAAAAATATTTCACTCAATATGAAATAAAACTCACAAAGAATCGTTTTATATATACCGTAACCAATTAATAAAATCCGATCCAATGAAACAACTAAACAAACTTATTGTTACAGCTTTGTTTATACTAGCAACTGTAACTTCTCAAGCACAAGAGATACATTTTTCTCAAATTTTCGAAACTGCACTATTAAGAAATCCTGCTCTAGCTGGTTTATTTAAAGGTGATTCTAGAATACAAGCAGTATACAGATCGCAATGGAGCACAGTAACTGTTCCATATCAAACAACTTCATTAAGTGCTGAATTCAAAAAACAAGTTGGGAATAGTGATGATTATTTTACTATTGGAGGACAGATTCTAAAAGATAAAGCTGGAACTATTGCTTTATCGACAACTGAACTTCTTCCGGCTTTCAATTATCATAAATCTATAAGCTATGAGAAAAGCACTTATTTGTCTTTTGGGATAATAGCTGGTATGGTTCAAAAAAGCTTAGACAGAAGCAAAATGACAACTA
>CANGGD010000109.1 GCA_947453295.1 Chitinophagaceae bacterium
GTAAATATCATTATAACGATGAGCCTACTGGAAAAGATAAAGATACCATAATAGAAAAACAAAAAGAGTCTACCATATTTATTACAGAAGGAGATAGTGCGAGCGGGTCTATTACAAAAGCAAGAGATGTAAATACACAAGCTGTTTTTAGTTTAAGAGGTAAGCCTTTAAATTGCTACGGCCTCACAAAAAAAATAGTGTATGAAAATGAAGAATTTAATTTGTTGCAACATGCATTGAATATTGAAGAAGGTTATGAGGGATTAAGGTATAATAATATTGTCATTGCTACAGATGCTGATGTTGATGGTATGCATATTAGATTATTATTAATGACATTTTTTCTTCAGTTTTTTCCTGATTTAGTTAAAAATGGACATGTTTACATTTTAGAAACACCACTTTTCAGAGTAAGAAATAAGCAGGAAACAATTTATTGTTATGATGAAACGGAGAAAAAAGCCGCTATGCATAAATTAGGAGCTAAGCCTGAAATCACAAGATTTAAAGGATTAGGGGAGATTAGTCCTAATGAGTTTGCCAATTTTATAAGCATCGATATGAAATTACAACCTGTAATAATGGAACAAGGGGAGCATATTCAAAACTTATTAGAATATTATATGGGTAAAAATAGTCCTCAACGACAAGATTTTATTATCGATAATTTAAGAGTAGAATTAGATTTAATTGAAGAAACGAAATAAAAAAATAAAGAACAATGATACATATAGTTTTTAATGAGTTAGATGTGAAAATTTTAGAATCAGCCATTGATTTGGATGAAACTTTGCAAGGGAATATTGTACAGATGAAAGATGATTATTCAGTGGGCCCAATTCATAATATTTATGAAGAGCAAGGCATTCAGGATAGAAAAGATTGGTGGAAATTAGTGGTTCAGGGTGGTGATTTTGAAAGCAAAATGAATGGTATAGATGATAATTTAAACATTAAAGAATTAATATCTATTCTAGATTCAAATGATAAAGAGTGCATCTGGATTTGGGCTGCTCAAAATAAAAGAGATGTATCTGGTTATTATTGGCTACTTCATTTTTTAAAGCCATATCAGGGGCGAGTATTTATTTTGTATTTAAACAACCTTCCTTTTATAAATGAAAAGGGGAATATTTTTTATCCCAATGCGCTGCACGAGATTCCAGCAAAAGAATTCTTAAAAGCAAAAAAACTTTCAAGAGAAATTACGCTTAGCGAATTTGAAGTTGACCCTGATGAATGGAACAAATTATGTAATGAAAATAAAGGAATCAGAATTTTGGAAGGGGGAAAGAAATTAGCACAAAAGGATTTTGATTATTACGACTCCGACCTGAAAAAATATATCATGCCCGATTGGCAAAAAGCAAGTAAAATAATACATAATTGTATTACTAAGTCTTCATCTACAATAAGTGAAGAGTATTTGCTTTGGAGATTAAAAACATTTTTAGAAATGAACATGTATGATGTACAAGGGAAAATTTCAAACATGAAGGATTTCGATATCAAATATTTTTCTAAAGCAGAATAAAAAAAGATAATGGCAGAAAAGAAAGTAAAAGAAGATTATGTTCATAGTGATAAAGGGGTTAGCGGTCAATACAAAAGTTGGTTTTTAGATTACGCCAGTTATGTAATTCTAGAAAGGGCCGTTCCTGCGATTGAAGATGGGTTGAAGCCTGTTCAGCGTAGGATTTTGCACGCCATGAAAGAAATGGATGATGGCAGATATAATAAAGTTGCCAATATTATAGGACAAAGTATGCAGTATCATCCTCATGGAGATGCTAGTATAGGAGATGCTATTGTTAATTTAGGACAAAAGGATTTATTAATTGACACGCAGGGTAACTGGGGTGACGTAAGAACAGGAGATGATGCGGCAGCTGCAAGATATATTGAAGCAAGATTGAGCAAATTTGCTTTGGATGTGGCTTTTAATGCTAAAACAACCAATTGGCAACTAAGCTATGACGGCAGAAAGAATGAACCTGTTACCTTACCAATGAAGTTTCCTTTATTATTGGCACAAGGTGCTGAGGGAATAGCAGTAGGGTTGGCTACAAAAATTTTACCTCATAATTTTTGTGAACTTATTGAGGCTTCCATAAAAAGTTTAAAAGGAAAGAAATTTGAAATTCTCCCTGATTTTCAAACAGGCGGCACGATGGATGCTACCAATTATTTAGAAGGTAAGAGAGGTGGAAAAATTAGAGTAAGGTCTATCATAGAAGAACAAGATAAAAAAACGCTTATTATTAAAAGTGTTCCATTTGGTGTTACAACATCACAATTAATGGAATCAATTGTAAAGGCAAATGATCAAGGTAAAATAAAAATAAAAAAAGTTACTGATCACACAGCTGCTTTAGTAGAAGTTATCATTGAATTAGCTCCGGGTATTTCTCCGGATATCACTATTGACGCACTGTATGCTTTTACTGATTGTGAAGTTAGTATTTCTCCAAATGCTTGTGTAATTGATGATAATAAACCCAAATTTTTAACAGTAACTGAGTTGTTGAAAATTTCAGCTGAAAACACAAAGAATTTATTAAAGCTGGAACTTGAAATTAAATTAGCCGAATTACTAGATAAATGGCATTATACTTCCCTTGAAAAAATATTCTTCGAAGAAAAAATTTATAAGGAATTAGAAAAGAAGCATGAAACATGGGAGAAAGTGCTTGAATCAATCGATAAAGCTTTTGATCCTTTTAAGAAAAAATTAAAGAGAGTAATAAGCAAAGAGGATATTCTGAAATTAACGGAAAAGCCTGTACGTAGAATTTACAAACTAGATATTGAAGATTTAATCAATCAAATTAAAAATCTTGAAGTGGAAATAAAACAAGTAAAATTTGATTTGGAAAACCTGATTGATTATGCGGTTTCCTATTATGAGAATTTATTAAAAAAATACGGAAAGGGCAGAGAAAGAAAAACTGAAATCAAATTGTTTGATACGATTCAGGCTAAAACTGTTGCAATAGCCAATACAAAGGTGTATGCAAATTTTGCTGATGGATTTATTGGAACCTCACTCAAAAAAGATGAGTTCATTGTGGAATGTAGCGACTTAGATGATATAATAGCTTTCACCAAAGGTGGAATAATGAAAGTGGTTCGAGTAGCCGATAAGGTGTTTATAGGAAAAGATATTATTCATGTTGCAATTTTTCAAAAGAGTGATGAACGTACCACCTATAATTTGATTTATATGGATGGTAAAACTGGCGTTAATTATGCCAAAAGGTTTAATGTTACAGGTATTACAAGAGAAAAAGAATATGATCTTACAAAAGGTTCTGAGAAAAGTAAAGTCCATTATTTTTCAGCCAATCCTAATGGAGAAGCAGAGCAAGTAAAAATTCAATTAAGTCCCAATTGCAGTGCTCGAAATAAAGAACTTGATTTTTATTTTGAAGAACTTGAAATTAAAGGGAAATCAAGTATCGGAAATCAAGTAACAAAATACCCAATAAGGTCTGTTAAATTTAAAGAGGCAGGAAAGTCAACACTCAGCGCTAAGAAGATGTGGTTTGATGATAAGTTTGGAAGATTAAATACAGAACAGAAAGGAGATTATCTTGGAATGTTTGATGCAGAAGATAGAATCCTTGTGATCTATGATGATGGTCAATATGAGATTACTGATCAGGAATTAACGCAAAGATTTGATCCTGAAAAAGTACTTTTAATTGAAAAATACGATTCTGAAAAAATCATTACAGCTATTTATTTAGATAATGAGAAGCTTCAATATAATGTCAAGAGATTCAAAATAGAAACTACTTCACTCAATTCAAAATATCTTTTTATTAAAGAAGGTAAGGGGAATTTATTGGAAGCAGTTACAACATCTAAAAACCCGGTTTTAATCCTTAACACTGGCAGAGGCCAACAACTAGTTTCAAAGAAAATAAAAGTAGCAGATCTAGTTGACATAATGGGTTGGAAAGCCATCGGTTCTAAATTAGCAGACTTTTCAAAATCTGTTGAAATGGAATGGGAACAAAAAATAGATAGCCAATCTAATCAAACAGAATTATTTTAATGAATTGACATTGCTTTAGCTTTGTCGAATTTTAATAAATAGAATTTTGGTTCACTTGTTTCATACACAGGCGTAAATAATGCTGCGTATTTCTGAATGGCTGGATATAAATATTTTCCTGTTGATGAAAATCCAAGTTGATCTAAAATCACATAGTCTACCTTACTATCTACTAAGTTTTTGATTACTTCTTCTTGCTTAAGAGAATAAATGTAGTTGACAGATTTTTTTCCACTATACACATAAAATAATTCTGGTTTTCTTACACAAAAAATAGTGCTGTCATTGTAGGTATTTTTAATGTCTTCACACATTGAAATAAAATTATCATATTGAATCGGGAATGATTCTTTATTTTGTTCGTGCAAAGGTTTCAACGCATTAAACGTAATCATAAACATTAATACACAGGAAATAATTGAAACTGTATTATTTATTCCTTTTTTGAAAATGAATTTTTGTACCAAGGAAATCAATCCATAATAAAAAATAAAAATCAACAAGGGTAAAAAGCAAATTAAATGTCTATTCCAACCCGGACTATTACTATTCCATAGAGCTACAATTGCGAATCCGGCAAACATATAAACCAAAAGAAAAAATCGAAGTTTTTTTAATTGCCAACAACCATAAATCATTATGGCCAACATTAAAATTCCAATGATTAAATAACCTTTTGTTGTTTCTTCATCAACCCCCAAAAAACAAAATATGGATTCTGGTAATGCGCTATCAAGCATATTCCAAAAATAAGTAAATGCATTTCCAATGAGTTGAGATACTGTTATTTTTCCAGCTTCTGGATTCCAAGAATTGGCCATGAAAATCTGATCAGTATATCTGCTTGAAGCTAAGCCTAACATTTTATTTCTAAGAATCCATGGGAGTGAAAGTGCAACGATTGAAATAGTGGAAGCGATTAATCTTTTCCATTTGAAAGTGAATAAATAATGACTTAAAACTGCCACCAATAAAACAATTCCCTGAGTTCTAATGTGAAAGGCTGCGACAGCTCCAATTATTGCAAACCAGAAATGTTTAGATGTATGAAAAGGAGTTTCTAAATCTTCTTTGAGCAAATGATACATCGTAAATAAACAGAAAAAAGCGAATGGCATTTCGCTCATCATCATTGTGGCAAACTTTAAATTATATTCATTGGTTAAAATCAAAATTGAAACGAGTAAGGATAAATATTTATTAAAATCTAGTTTGATAAGCATTAAAAAAACAAGAATGCTTGATCCCAATAAAAATAATTCACCAAAAAAGTTTTGAGCAACAATGCTATCTGTTAATAACATTAAAGGCACCATCAATAAAGAGTATCCTGGTGGAAAATTGTTTGCAGGAGATTCTCCAGGTGACAATAAGTTAGCATAACCTTTACCTGTGGCTAAAGACTTTGCATAAATATAATAATAGCAATTGTCGCCATTTAAATCTAGCTTCTCATTGAACGTATACAATGAACTGATTATAAAAACTAAAAATAAGATTCCTAAAAACATCCAGTATTGTTTCAATGTATTTTCTTTCATATAAATAATGATTTAATTTTTATAGCGTAGCAGCTTTTATATAATTTGATAATTCTTCTTCAGTTAAC
>CANGGD010000110.1 GCA_947453295.1 Chitinophagaceae bacterium
GGATTAGATCCTTCGAAATTTTCTTGATTTTCCATATATTTTTATAGATTACAAATATAAGTTTTTAATACCTTTTTTCAGTTAAAAACAGCTCCAAATACACATTGTTTTTGCACAATTATTATCATTATGTGGACAAGTAATGAGAATATTAAATTGTTATTTGAAATAATAAACTTTGGCAAAGTTGAGCCTTCACTTTATCTTGCCTTTCTAAAGTAGTATACAATGGATTCTAAAAATATTTTACTGTTTGGAGCTGGAAAATCGGCCAGTGTTTTAATTGACTATTTAATAGAAGAATCTACAATAAACAATTGGAAAATAACCATTGCTGATGCGAATAAATCATTAATTGATCAAAAAACAGGAAATCACCCTCAAGTAATTTCTGTTGGATTAGACATTACTAATCATGAAATTAGACAATCACTTATTGCTTCTTCTGATATAGTTATTTCGATGATGCCTCCAGCTTTGCATTATTTGATTGCTGATGATTGTGTGCAACAAAAAAAATCACTTTTAACGGCTTCGTATGCAGATGAAAACATAAAAAATCTACACGAAAAAGTTTTAGAAAATGGAAATATTTTTTTGTGTGAAATGGGACTTGATCCTGGCATTGACCACATGAGTGCTATGGAAATATTGGATAGCATTAAATTAAAGGGAGGCAAAATTATTTCATTCAAAAGTCATTGTGGAGGATTAGTGGCTCCTGAAAGCGACAATAACCCTTGGAGATATAAAATAAGCTGGAATCCCAGAAATGTGGTCACAGCTGGTAAATTAGGGGCTATTTATAAAAATGATGGTGAAATCGTCAATGAAGATTATAGTAGCTTATTTAACAATCAAAGAAAAGTAACTATTGATGGAGATGAGTTTTGTTTTTATCCAAATAGAAATAGTTTGCCTTACATAGATATTTATAATTTGAAGTCGGCCAAAACATTTATCAGAACAACTTTAAGATATAGTGATTTTATGTATGGTTGGAATAATTTGATTGAGTTAGGATTTACGGATGAGACTGTTCAATACCAAACTGATGGCATGAGCTTGCAGGAGTTCTTTAAGTTACATTTATCAAAATATGGATTTGAGCTGTGGTTGGATAAGAAACTCAGCGAAAAATTTTCGGCCGCCAATACAATCATTGAAACTTTGATTGACGAAAATGGCAACATTAAAGAAGCTGAATTCTTGCAACAAAATGAATCAATAACAAAAAAGATTGAATTGAATATGCATGAGGCTAACATTACCTTAAATCAATTATTGTATTTAGGAATGGAAGACAATTCAACAATTATTAATTTAGGATTGTGCAGCGCCGCTGATGTTTTACAATTGATGCTTGAAAAGAAATTATTGCTTCAGCCAGAAGATAAAGACATGATTGTAATGTTGCATGAAATTGAGTATGAATTAAATAATACCATTCATCAAATTAATAGCTCATTGATGGTAAAAGGAGATGACAATATACATACTGCCATGGCGAAAACAGTTGGTTTGCCTTTGGGTATAGCTGCAAAATTAATTCTGAATGGAACTATTCGACAAAAAGGAGTATTAATTCCTGTTGAAAAAGAAATATATACCCCTGTATTAAACGAGTTGAAAAAATATGGGATTAGCTTCAAAGAAAATCATTTTTAATACCCGAAATTGGTGGTGAGTGTTGCTGTGAAACCGTAAGATGCGGGCAAAAATCTACAAACTCCACCTACACAAAATAAACCATCTCTTTGTTTGCCAAATCCAACACTTAATCGTGTAGACTTTTCAGTTACACTTGCCCCTATATTGTAGTAATGATTTTTTGTAAGTCCATAATTATACAAATCACTCGCAAAAAGAGTATATTTTGATTTAATGGAAAATTCAGTTAATGCAGCTGCCCAATTCTTTTTGTCATTATCTGAAAACAAATGTTCAACTTTAAATCTTATAGAAGTTTTGTTTGCAAACTTATATAGCATACTAGCCGCGATCAGATTAGCAATTACATTTGAATGAGAGGCCACTTGCAAAGATCCATTGAAAAATATATTCTGATAAGCAAGAGTAGTTTCTAATTTTTTATTCCACTTCTTTTTTATATCAATTCCACAATCACTGGAATATTTTTGTTTTCCAAAACTTAAGACATTGCCACTATCATTCAATGCGTTATTATAAGAAAAATTTACAGCAATTTGAGTACCATATTTTCCTCCAAGAGTGGTGCCGGGTTTAATTTTATAGTATAAATCAGACTGCACACCTGTTTCTCCTTTTATTTGCGTAGCATATACATAAATATTACTAGTGAGATTATCGTGTTGCTTTGTAATAGAAGGCAAATAATTCAACGGACTTATAGATAAATATTCCTGGTCTCTGTCGGCTTTAAATTCCATGTTACTGATAGATCTGAAAATAACTGAAAACCCAAGATTATTCATTGTATAATCACCCGAGCATTGAAATGCATTACCTTTCTTCATACTTCCTCCGTTAGTAAGATGAGGGTCTTTACTTTTAGTTGCGTATTCAGCATTTAAGGTAATCTTATTAGATGCAAAATCTATTCTTGTTGAATTTGCATTTACTTGTTTTGGGAAATTATCTAGCGGACCTGTATACTCCTGATATTTAGAAATGAAGCTTTGTCCTATAGAAAGAGTTGTGATTTTTGTATCTTCTTTTTTTGTGAATAGTCGCACCAAATCTAGCTCCGCATCAGCACCTCTAACATATGCGTTTGCATAATCAAAAATTTCTCTTGGTTTACCATAAATAAATTTTGTTTTTAAAAAGCTTGTTGGTTCTGCGGTGGCTTTAAATCCTTCAATTGCATTATTGATTCCGATTTGTCTGTTTTCATAAGATCTGAAAATCAAACCATTGCCAAACTGCTCATAAAAATCGCCAACCTGAATAGAGAATTTTTTTTGTGTATACTTAAAATATTTATTTACAATTTTAGATTTGTTATCTGCAGGAATTGGAAAAAAACCTAATGTAGAGGGTAAATAACTTTCTAATTGAAACCCTGCTGAGAAATCGCCATGATTAAAATCAAATTTAAAAAAGCCATTAGAAGCA
Organism: Chitinophagaceae bacterium; assembly: GCA_947453295.1. Classification (GTDB taxonomy): domain Bacteria; phylum Bacteroidota; class Bacteroidia; order Chitinophagales; family Chitinophagaceae; genus Ferruginibacter. The sequence continues at coordinate 3,100 of CANGGD010000110.1, forward strand.
AATTTATCTGGAGGTAATGTTGCTCCTATTTTATCATCTTTCATGTAATATTGGCTATAGTTTTCGTAACTACCATTAAAATGCGATTGAATGATTTGACTAATCGTTTGTGCATTACCTGAAGTTGCAAGTAAACTATATAAAATAAAAAACAGCAAATATTTTTTCATAATAAAATTCATTTAATTATTTATTATAGCTTTTTAATTTCTTCAAATAAATTAACCTCCTCCCCTGCAATATATCCGGTATGTTGATAAACTATTTTGTTGTTTTTGATAATTAAAACATGAGGTACGTCTGTTATATTAAGTGCTCTTTTTAATTCGCTGTTTTCATCTAAAAGCACATCAAAATTCCAGCCTTTCCCTTTTACGAATGACTTTACTTTTTTAGTTGTTCTAGCATCATCAATAGCAACTCCAAAAAATGAAAACTTTTTGATTGATTGCATTGACTCTAATTCATCATTAATATTATCGAGTTCAGAAATACAAGGAACGCACCAACTTGCCCAAAAAGAAATAACCAAGGGTGTGTCTTTAGTTTCATTGGCGAGTTCTTTTATATCTATTATTTTTCCTGAAACCGATTTCAACTTAACAGAAGGTAAGTTTTCTTGAGCCATACCTTTAAGAGAAATAAAGAGTAAAGCAAGTAGCAGCGTATTTTTCATTTTTTTAGGCGAAGTTGTGGTATTTTTTATAAAAAAAATAAAATCTATTGATTTTTTAATTATTTTCAAACCTTAAATTAAAAAAATCATGATTAAAAAATTATTTTCAGCAAGTTTATTTCTTGTTGTATTGACCATTGTTTCTTGTAAAAAATCCGGCACTTCTTCCAATGATAGCGGGATAAAAACAGACAGTTTATATGTCTCATTATCAACCAATATACTGGAGTATAATGGATTTGATTACACAAAAGTGATTGTAAAAGACAAAGCCGGAAATGACATAACAAGCAGTTGTAATTTAATACTTGATAATTCACAAGTGATCAAAAGTAATTTTACGCCTACAAAAACAGGTTCATTTAAAATCAATGCAGTATATCAACAGATACCTTCTACGGTAGCAACATTAACGGTTAATTCAAAATCGGCTTCTCCATTTACACAAAAAGTATTGTTAGAAGATTGTACGGGTACATGGTGTGGTTATTGTCCAAGAGCTGCTGATTTAATTGAAACATATAAATCAAATCATCCCAATTGTATTTCTTTAGCAGTACATGGAGGAAATAGTAGTGACCCATTTCTATTTCAATATTTCAGTTCTTTCAACTCACATTTTGCAATGCAAGGCTACCCTACGGTTATCTTGAATCGCAAATCAGAGTGGAGTGAAGATCCAGCAGAAATTGATGCATTACTAACAAAATGGGCGCCATTAGGTTTATCAATATCATCTACTATCAATAATTCAAACATAAACGGAACAGTAAAAGTGAAGTTCAATGTAAATACAGATAAGTCATTAAAAATTGTTGTAGCACTGGTAGAAAATGGATTAGTATATCCACAAACTAATTATTATTCAGTAGGAAACTTAACACCTTATTTATATGGGGGTGCAGATCCTGTAATTGATTTTGTTCATAATGGAGTATTGAGAAGAACTGCTACAAATCTATTTGGAGATCCAGTACCAGCAACATCACAATTAAAGAACAACATTTATGAGTTACCATTTAGTATTCCGGTGACTGGAAATACTGCAACTGGAACCTACACGGCAAATGCCACTAAATGTGGGATTATCGCTTATGTATGTGATGCGAATAATTATGGAGCATCGAATAGTTTAGGGATATTAAATGTTCAATATGCAGATGCGGGTACAGTAAAGAATTTTGATTAAATAGTTTTCATTAAAGAATATTTACCTGCCCACCATTTAAATGGTGGGCAGGTTTTTTTTAATCCCAAAGTGATTAAATACGCATTTAAAACCGTGCACTGACACAAGCGGAGATAACTTATTTAGCGGGTCAATAGACCTAATCCACCTACCCCTCTCCCATGTGAGAGGGGAGAAACTTTGCGCAGTTGTTTGTGATTTCATCAACATCATAAGTCGAAGGGAATATAGCCACCAAAAAACCTCACTCTTTTTTCGAGTGAGGTTTTTTGGTGGGAGCTACAGGAGTCGAACCTGTGACCCTCCCGACAAAGTCGGGATGACTAAACCAACTATTTTGAATTTATCAACTCCTCAATCTTCTTTCTACTTTTCCATTTTTTCACCTCTCGTTCTCTTGCATATGCCTCTTCTTTTCTGATATATTGCTCGGTGTATACTATCTGCCAATTATCTGATTTACCGGTATATCCCCCATGATTACTTTTATGTTTCCTAAGTCTTTCTGATAGTTCTTCAGAAGTATGACCAACATAATATCGATCTATTGAACTTGAATAAATAATATAAAAATGTGCCATTTTAAAATAAAAAACCTCACTTTTTTCGAGTGAGGTTTTTTGGTGGGAGCTACAGGAGTCGAACCTGTGACCCTCCCGACAAAGTCGGGATGACTAAACCAACTATTTTGAATTTATCA
>CANGGD010000111.1 GCA_947453295.1 Chitinophagaceae bacterium
GGCACTAATGAGCTTCAATATGTAAACGAGGCATTTGCAACGAATTGGATTGCCCCTTTGGGGCCACACGTGAATGCTTTTGAACAAGGACTTCAAGTTCAAACAAAGTCTAGTCATGCTGCAGCTTTATCATCTGGTACTTCTGCTATACATTTAGCTTTAATTCTGTTGGAAGTAAAAGCTGGAGATACTGTATTTTGTCAATCAATTACTTTTTCAGCCTCAGCTAATCCGATTGCTTATCAAGGTGCCATTCCTGTATTTATAGATTCCGAAATTAATACTTGGAATATGGATCCTGTATTGTTAAGGCGTGCATTGGAAGAAGCCAAACAGAATGGGGAAATGCCAAAGGCTATCATTCCTGTTCATTTATATGGGATGCCTGCGAAAATGGATGAAATACTTTCAATTGCAAATGAGTATGGGGTTCCTGTAATTGAAGATGCTGCTGAGGCATTAGGCTCTGATATAGCTAATAAACCTTGTGGAAGTTTTGGTGAGTTTGGTGTGTTAAGTTTCAATGGGAATAAAATTATTACAACATCTGGAGGAGGAGCTTTATTATCTGAGAATGCAGAAATGATTGAAAAGGCACGTTTCCTTGCTACTCAAGCAAGAGACTCAGCTCCTCATTACCAGCATTCTCATATTGGTTATAATTACAGGATGTCGAATGTTTTAGCGGGAATCGGAAGAGGACAATTAGAAGTATTAAATGATCGAGTTGAAGCAAGGAGAAACAATTTTGAGAGATATAAAAAGTATTTTTCAAAGCACAATAATGCTGGATTTACAATCAAATTTCAAGAAGCTCCTTCAGGATATTACTCTAATCGTTGGTTAACTTGTATTTTAGTCGATCCTGCATTAAATAATGGATTAACACGTGAAGTAATAAGACTGTCATTAGAAGAAGAAAATATTGAATCACGACCACTATGGAAACCAATGCATCAACAACCAATTTTTGCAGATTACAAGGCTTACCTTAATGGAGTCTCTGACAAGCTGTTTGAAGATGGTCTATGCTTACCAAGTGGCTCAAATTTGACTGATGAAGAGTTTGATCGAATCTTTGAAAGTTTAGATCATATTTTTGCTAAATATCAAAATAGCTAATGTATAAAATTTATTATAAAAGAATATTAGATTTTATAGCAGCATTAGTTTTGTTGGTAATATTTTCTCCTATAATTATAATATGTTTCATCTTACTTCTAGTTGTCAATAAAGGAGATGCTTTGTTTTTTCAAGTAAGACCAGGGTATCAAAGCGTGCCTTTTACCATATTTAAGTTTAAGACGATGCATGATGGGAAAGACGTTAATGGGAATTTAATGCCAGATGAACTTAGACTCACACAGATAGGTAAAGTAGTAAGAGCGCTATCGATTGATGAATTACTTCAATTGATAAATGTATTAAAAGGCGATATGAGTTTAGTCGGACCGAGGCCGCTATTAACTCAATACTTAACTCGTTACACACCAGAACAAACTCGTAGACACAACGTGAGGCCAGGGATTACTGGATGGGCTCAAGTTAACGGTCGTAATGCTCTAAGTTGGGAGGAGAAATTTAAGCTAGATGTAGAATATGTCGAAAAGGTTTCATTTTCGTTAGATTTAAAAATATTATGGATGACGTTTTTGAATGTTGTTCAACGGAAAGGAATTAGTGCTGACGGTCACGCTACTATGGAGGAGTTTAAACCCAGTCAACTCAATCACATTGTAAATGAAGTGAATCGAGAATATTTGAAAATCAAATATCTCTTGGAATCGTTCAGTGGGCAAAAATATGATAGCAGTCATGTATTAGTTTTATTCGACAATTCAGACAGTAGATATGATATTAAAACAGGACAAATCATTGTTTCTTTTCCAGCTGATTTCGATTATTTATCATTTAAAAACGATGATTTTAATTGGCCGGAGTGGAAGTGTTCTCTTTATCATGAAATGATTCATGAGTTTCAATTTAAAGTTTCTCCTGAAATATCTACATTAGGTAAAGAGTTGTTTTCCCGATTTCAAATAAATGAATATGTGGCAAAAACACCACATGGATTTTCTATGAAAGGTCACAATGAAATCTTTTACACATCTGTTGTGATATTTGCAAAATCAATGAAAATGGATCCGATTGATTTACTAACACACCCTCTTCGAAGAATTTAAACATAACTGATTCAGGAGTTAAATACCCTTTGTTACTTTAAATAGATCTTCCTTACCGTCTTTGGTAAGGGGTTTGGGGATAGAGTACCGAAGTAAAAACTATAAACTCAAAGAACTGAAGTGGTTAAAGAAACTAAGAGTTAGGATATTTCGAAAGCTTGCAGAATGCGGGCTTTTTTTGTTTTATGGAAATACTTTCTTAACAACTGGAATTTATTCGGACGTCTGAACTAAAGGTATTCAACAAATAGTAAGTCCTTTTGATGATTTGTGAGTAAAAATCAATTATACAAAACAAACCTTCGGTTATTTACCTGATATTGAGTTTATATACGAGGATTCGTTTCGTATTTAAATAAGTTAGCTGGAAACGTAAGAAATACGCAGTCAATAAAAGCATCAATTAAAAATAAAATATATGTTTGTAAAAGCAATAGAAGAAGTCGGACAATTTACAAGACCTATACATACGATTTCAAGAAACTATAATGAAAAAATAGTTAACCCAGGGGCTGCTACATTATTTTTCGTAAATGAAAATGGTTGTGCTGTGACGTGCCGACATGTAATAGAACTAATTGGTAATAGGTCAAACATTAATGACCACTATGAGTCTTTCGTTAAAGAAAAGACCATAATCGGGAAAAAGAATTATAACAAGAAAATAAAGGAGCTCGAAGCAAAATATAATTTTAAGACAGATACATTAGTTCAGTTAAATGAACTCTTTGCTGGTGTGACAACTGACACAAATCTTAACTTTCGATGGATCAATCACCCAACATACGATTTGTCAATTTTAATTTTTGATAATTTTAAAAATCCAGCGTATCAATCTCACGCTGTTTTCTTAAAAGACACTTCAGTTTTAAAACAGGGTAAATTATTATGTCGACTTGGTTACCCTTTTCCAGAATTTACAAATTTCAAATACAATGATGTAACCGACAATATTGAATGGACAAATGAGGGACAAGTAGAAACACCTCGCTTTCCCATTGAAGGTATGTTGACAAGAAACTTAGTTGACTCAAGTAAAATTATTGGACTTGAACTTAGCACTCCGGGTTTGAGGGGACAAAGTGGCGGACCATTATTTGACAAAGATGGGTTGATATGTGGGATGCAAAGCAGCACCAACCATTTACATTTAGGCTTTGACATGAAAAATTTTGAATATAAAACAGGCGGCAAGACAATTAAAGTCACAAACCAGCCTTTCTTACACGTTGGCCATTGTATCCATGCAGACATTATTAAAGAATTTTTAACATCTAATAGTATCAAATTCTATGAAGCATAGAACTGAATTGGAAACCAGAACGGCAGCAGATAACATATTAGGACTAAACCGCAGTCTAGAGCAACGGAGCTTCGGCTTTACTCTGATGTTGACAATAGCGCAGTAGGTCTTTAGTTTTGTGTATTATCGGATTAAAAAAAACAAGTTATTTCCGAAACGTTAAGCCATTCCAAATCGGAGTGACTTTTTTTTCAGTGTTCATCGTGTCTCTGGCGGCACTAATGAAAATAAACACGAAAAACATGTTGCGCAAATAATACTTAAAACTATAAATGTTATGGTTACTGTTTAAAAATGAGATACTGTTTCTTGGGGTTCAAGGTAAATATTTGGAAGTGGGCTACTTTGCAGCGGAATATCTACACTTTTATTGTTTCAGGGTGTTTTGTTCAGAAAAGTGACATTATTTGAACCCTTTTTCGTAACCCTTGATTTTAGCTCCCAAAATACCTAGCTCTTTTTCAATTGTTAATCTATTAAATTCAGTAGGGTTAAATTTTGGGCCTAACCATACTACTACGCTTTCGTATTCTTCATTTGTAGGATCTGTTAGAATTTCTAAAAGTTCTCGGTAGCGAAAAGTGCCTCCGCAGTCTTCTGGTGGACATGCATTATGGCCTGAAACAAAAGATGGCAACAATTCATTTTGAGGAGCATTACTTATTTCAATTAGTTCGAGTTGATGCTTCCATCCATCCCCAAAATCATAAACGTAAATAGCGGACGTCCCAATTTTGGGAAAAACATCCTCCAATAGGACCGTCTTAACATCTGTTACATCCCCATATTCCTCGTCGACAAGTCTACTATCTGCAAAACGTAAGTTATTGATGAAGAACTCATACAAATGACGATTTTCCCAGCCCATAGCGGCTTGAACGATATGATGCATCAGATATAGAGTAGTCTCTGAGTATACCTTTATGGTTCTTGACACCAATGGCTCCGTGTTGATTAGATCTATTTTGAAAGTATATGTTGGCATGCGGTTGGAATTGAACCGTAAATTAGCATTTAATGAGTATTTATGCAATTTTGAGCAATTTGGATATGGAATAAACCGAAGTGGCTCACCACCGCCGGAATGGCAGGTTAGAACCGATAAAGTGTGGCTCAGTTTCAGCGTATGACTGACACAGTTTGCTTTTTATTCAAAAGAAATTTGAATAAACTACTTAGTAGAATAGTATTTAGTATTGTAGTAATTAGAATATAGTACTTAGTATATTAGTAATTAGTATTTAGTAATTAGTATTTAGTATTTAGTAATTAGTATTTAGTAAATTAGTATATGCTAAAAGCTAAGGAAAAAAATTGATAAAGTCAAATATTTGGCCTTATTTATTTCAATAAATATTTTTTCATTAATGTAAGCACCCTTTATTTCGAAAAGTTTTACTTAGTCCTTACTCGTTTTTTTAACGTTCATTTTCGACTCATTAATTATTTGATTAATGATTTTTTTTGCTTGAACTTCTGTGATAATAATAATTTTCTGCTTTCTCATAATATGTGTTTAGAAATAAATATCTAATATCTATTTAAGATCCGTAATCTGTATTTTTTATTTTTTGAATTTATTTGATCATGTTTCTTTAAAGAGAGCCTATTCCCAACCTTATTTTGTTAAATCACTTAATTGAACATAATTCGGTTTAAAGTACTTAAACCTTGAATTTTGGTATAATTTGTGTTTTAAATGTGGTAACACTTGGTACACATCAATAAGGTTGATCAATTACGATACAAAAGGTTCTTAATTCGTGCTATTTTACCTGTATTTTTATTAATAAATCAAGCTTTTGATTGTTTTGTAAATATTTATTAATAAATTTTCTTTCATTTTTATTTAAGTTTATAAGAGGATAGATATTATTTATCCTCTTTTTTAATATCTCCGTTCCAGATAAACTGATGGGAAATCCTTAGCGGAAAATTTGAATATAATTCAACGATTGCCTCAGTTCTTAATGTTCTAGCCCTACCTACAGCCTGGATCAAATCTGATTCAATTAATCCTAGTTGAATATTTCTAAGTTCTGAGTGATCATAACAATTGAACATAAATCTAAACCCATTATACTCGATTTCTTTAAATCCCATTGTTGTATCTGAGGTTTTAAAATTGACTCCAAGTACTTTGGCTAACAACAGATATTCAACATTGTTTCTA
>CANGGD010000112.1 GCA_947453295.1 Chitinophagaceae bacterium
AAAATAGAGAGATCTATTTTATCTAAAGCAGGAATTTGAATAGGAGATTGTTCTTTTTTTTCTGATTTATTTATCATTTTATATTCATTTATTCTACTAAAGTAGTTTTTTATTTTATTTTTGTTCTTATTTTTTTTATTTATTTAGAATATTATCCTTTATACTTTACCTTTGCCTTCTAAAAAATATACATTATGTCATCAACATTAACATCTATCGACTTTTCCTTGAAAAACAAGGTAAAAGACATGAGCCTCGCAGAATGGGGTCGTAAAGAAATAAGATTAGCTGAAGCAGAAATGCCAGGTTTAATGAGTTTGAGAAAAGAATATGGCGCAAGCAAGCCATTAGCTGGTGCAAGAATTGCAGGTTGTCTTCACATGACAATTCAAACAGCTGTATTAATTGAAACACTTGTAGAATTGGGTGCTGAAGTTAAATGGAGCAGTTGTAATATCTTTTCTACACAAGATCAAGCTGCTGCTGCAATCGCTGCTGCTGGTATTGGTGTATATGCATGGAAAGGACAATCTATTGAAGAAGCTGATTGGTGCATAGAACAAACATTGTTTTTTGGAAGCGCTGATAAACCATTGAATATGATTTTAGATGATGGAGGAGATTTAACAAATATCGTATTTGATAAATACCCTGAATTGATCGCAAATATCAAAGGTTTAAGTGAAGAAACTACTACTGGTGTTCACCGTTTATACGAGCGTATGGAAAAAGGAACTTTACCTATTCCTGCTATTAATGTAAATGATTCTGTAACTAAATCTAAGTTTGATAACAAATATGGTTGTCAAGAATCTTTAGTAGATGCTATTCGTCGTGCTACTGATATTATGATGGCTGGAAAAGTTGCTGTTGTAGGTGGTTATGGAGATGTTGGTAAAGGATCAGCATTAAGTTTACGTGGAGCAGGTGCTCGTGTAATAGTAACCGAAATAGATCCTATTTGTGCTTTACAAGCAGCAATGGATGGATTTGAAGTAAAGAAAATGATTGATGCAGTAAAAGAAGCTGATATTATTGTTACTGCGAGTGGTTGTAGAGATTTGATCACAGAAAATCATTTCAGATCAATGAAAGACAAGGCTATTGTTTGTAACATCGGTCACTTTGATATTGAAATTGATATGGCTTGGTTAAATGACAATTATGGTAATTCTAAAAACACTATTAAGCCTCAAGTTGATTTATATACAATTGAAGGAAAAGATGTTATTGTTTTAGCAGAAGGCCGTTTAGTTAATTTAGGTTGTGCTACTGGTCACCCAAGTTTTGTGATGAGTAATTCATTTACTAATCAAACTTTAGCGCAAATTGAATTATGGACAAATACTGATAAATACGAAAACAAAGTGTATGTTTTACCTAAGCATTTAGATGAGAAGGTAGCTAGATTACACCTTGCAAAAATCGGTGTGGAGTTAGATGTATTAACTAACGACCAATCTTCTTATTTAGGAATTCCAAAAGAAGGGCCATACAAAGCAGACATGTATCGCTATTAATATTTAGTGAAGAATTTCTTTTCTAATTCAAAGCCTCCCTTCAACAGGAGGCTTTGTTATTGTAGTAAATGTTTACATAAATCAACAATACCTTCAGTTGCATTTTTTTCTATTGCAATAACATTTGATAAATTATCTACTTGTGGAATTCGTTTATCAAGAATGTATTTTGGAACATCTTTATTTAGATAATGAATTAGTCCTGCTGCAGGATAAACTTGCAAAGAAGTTCCAATCAATACAAATACATCAGCTGTTTCCATTATTTGTGCAGCGGTTTCAATCATTGGTACTGGTTCTTCAAACCAAACTATATGAGGTCTCCATTGTCCCCCATCATCAGCCATTTGTCCTAAAGCTATATCCCCTCTAATTTCTGTAATGACGCTTTCGTTTTTTACACTTCTCATTTTAAATATTTCACCATGAAGATGAAGTATATTCTTGGATCCAGCTCTTTCATGCAAATCATCAATATTCTGAGTGATAATTGTAACATTATAATACTCCTCTAAACTAGCCAATCCTATATGAGCCGCATTGGGATTTGCTTTTAACACCTCCCTTCTTCTCATGTTATAAAAGTCCAACACTAACTGAGGATTTTTTTTAAATGCTCTAGGAGTAGCTACATCTTCTATATTATATCCCATCCACAAACCATCGCTATCCCTGAAAGTTTTAAGACCACTTTCAGCAGATATACCTGCGCCACTAAGAACAATGAGATTTTTTTTCAATGAAAATATTTTTATTCACCTGCTAATTCCATAACCACTTGCCACTCCTCTTCTTTTACTGTTTGTACAGATAATCTTCCTAATCTTACCAAATCCATATTTGCCAATCTTTTTTCCATTTTTATTTGAGCCAGCGTTACCGATTTTTTTAATTTTTTTACTGGCTTTAAATCTACAACCACCCATGCCGCTTCTTCAGTGGTAGGGTCTTGATAATATTCTTTTACAACCATTGCAACACCTACAATTTCTACTCCTTCATTACTATGATAAAAAAGCACATGATCTCCTTTTTTCATGGCTTTTAAATTGTTCCTTGCGCCATAATTACGAACGCCATCCCAAAATGTTTTTTTGTCTTTTACAAACTGATCCCAACTATATTTAAAGGGTTCGGATTTTACAAGCCAATAATTCATAATCGCGATTTTATAATAAATTTTTATTGATGTTACCAACCAGAAGCTAACACATCTGCTAAATGCATAGTTTTTAAAGGCATTTCATTTTTTTGAATTAGTCCCTGTAACTGCATCAAACAACTCAAATCTGTTGAAATGATATATTCGGCACCGGTAGTCATTGCATTGTTTATTTTTTGATCTGCCATACCAACAGAAATCCCTTCAAACTTAACAGAAAACGTTCCGCCAAATCCGCAGCAAGTTTCATTGTCGAGCATTTCTATTAATTCTAATCCCTTTACATTCCCTAATAATTTCCTTGGGCCTTCTTTAATTTTGCATTCTCTTAGTGCTGCACAACTATCATGATAGGTAGCTTTACCATATAGTTCTGCTCCAAAATCTTCTACCTTTACTATTTCTGTAAGAAATTCAGAAAACTCAAACACCTTTTCTTTCATTGCTTTGGCTTGCCTATGCATTGAATGATTCTCAAATAAAGTAGGATAATAATTTCTTATAAACCCAACGCAACTGGCACTTGGGGCAACAATATAATCTGGCAAATTAAAATCATCCATAAATTTCTTTGCTACCACTCTGGCATCATCCCAAAAACCTGCATTGAAAGCGGGTTGACCACAACATGTTTGATTAGTATTATAGTGAACAGTACATCCTGCTTTTTCAAGCACCTTTACCATATTAAATGCTGTTGAGGGGTAAAGCTGGTCAACAAAACAGGGAATGAACAACTGAATTTTCATTAGTGGGTTGATGCTTAATGATTAATAAAGCTTTGATTAAGTGCGATCATCTTTATTGCAGTTAATGCGGCCTCTTTGCCTTTATGTCCATGCTTACCTCCAATTCTTTCATTAATTTGCTCTTGAGTATCAACAGTTAACACACCAAAAATAGTAGGGATGGGTAAAGTTAGATTTAGGTGCAAAATGCCGTCTGTGACTGCTTTACAAACATAATCGAAATGTGGAGTATCGCCTCGCAACACACAACCTAATGCAATAAATGCAGAAGGTCTGTTCTCAAGATGATGATCCCAAAAACTTTTAACAGCAAATGGAATTTCAAACGCTCCAGGAACTTCTATAGTTTTATAGGAAATATTTTTTTTATTAAGTACTTCTAAAACACCCTCTTCCAATGCTTTTATTGTAGGAGCATTCCATTCGGTTTTAACTATAACAACAAAGGCATCCTTTGGAATCTGGATGCCTTCTATATTAATATTATCTGTAGAAAAAATAGCCATATAAATTGATTAAGCAATAAATATTACTCAAACTCTCCTAAGCGAGCTAGATGCTTATCAACTTCTCCATTGCTAACTGAAATATAAGTTGGGAAATTCTGCTTTACTTTTTTCAAGAAATCAACAGCTTCCTTATTCATGTTATTTACTTCAGCATAATTTGCACAAAGCATTAAAGCATCAGGAGTAATAGCCTCATCTTTCTCATTAACTGTTGCTGCCTTCTCGTAATATTCCATTGCCTCTTTGGTTTGCTTTTTTTCTGAGTATGCATGTCCAAGCATAACGTAGGCTTTACTTTGAACTTGACTTGCATTATTACCATCAAAATCTTTTAAAAACTTAATAGCTTTATCAAATTCACTGGTTTGCAAATAACAAGCTCCCGCCATATATTTAGCACGGTTTCCAGCCTTTGTATCTCCATTTGAATTGATGATTTTGATTAGGCCTGTAACGTTCATCCCGTCAATATTTCCACCGTTTAAAACAATATTAACCGAATCTTTATTAAAACCTACAGCAGACATTTTATCAAAAATATTTTCAGCCATGAAAATACTTTCTGATGCAGCCAATTCTTTAGGTTCTTTAATTAATTTATTGTAACCAATCCAGCTTGCAGCTAATAAAATGATAGCTCCACCTACATAGGTAATTATCTTGCTGTTCTTAGTCCAAAACCCTTGAACTTTTTCCAACGTTTCATTTTTTTCAATATCTATTGTAGCCATTTTTTGAGTTTTTAATGTAAAGAGTATTTTTAATTATTAATCAACAATGAATGGATAATCATCTTGAACATACACATCTTTCAATAATTCGTTGTCATCTGGCCAAGGACTTTCTTCAGCAAAAGTAACAGATTCTTCCACTTCTTTTTTCACTCTTTCATTTATCACCTCAATATCTGCTTCTGACACTTTGTATTCATTTAATAAAACTTTCAAAACGTGCTCGATAGGATCTTTCTCTTTATACTCTTCTACCTCTTCCTTAGTTCTGTATTTTTGAGGATCACTCATGCTATGACCTTTGTATCTGTAAGTTTTAATTTCCAATAAAGTTGGTCCGCCTTTTTCTCTTGCTCTGTTCACAGCTCTTAGTACCGCATTGTGAACTTCCTCAGGACTCATTCCGTCTACAGCATCTGCAGGCATTTCGTATGCATCGGCTGTTTTATAAATATCAAGCGTTTTACTTGTTCTTGATACAGATGTTCCCATTGCATAATGATTATTTTCGCAAATAAAAACAACCGGCAAATCCCAAAGCATGGCCATATTGAAAGTTTCATGAAGCATCCCCTGACGAGCAGCCCCATCTCCAAAATAACAAAGTACCACATTATTGGTGCCTTTATATCTTTCAGCAAAAGCAAGTCCAGCAGCTGTTCCAATTTGAGCGCCTACTATTCCGTGACCACCAAAAAAATTCTCTTTCAAACCAAAAAAGTGCATACTACCACCCTTCCCTTTGCTACAACCAGTTGCTTTTCCATACAATTCAGCCATACAGCTTTTTGCAGAAATTCCTTTAGCGATAGCTAAACCATGGTCACGATATGCAGTTATGAATTTATCATCCGGAGTTGTTGCAGTCATACAACCAGCAGCCAATGCTTCCTGTCCAATGTACAAATGGCAAAATCCGCGTATTTTTTGCATTCCATAAAGCTGACCCGTTTTTTCTTCAAAACGACGCAGTAACAACATTAAT
>CANGGD010000113.1 GCA_947453295.1 Chitinophagaceae bacterium
CTTTAGGAGCAAACATTACCAACATTCTTTTCCCTTCCATCTTAGGCAACCCTTCTAAAGCCCCTACATCTTTTAGTCTGTCTGCAAATTTTAGTAATAACAATTCTCCTCTTTCCTTAAACATGATTGCTCTTCCTTTAAATTGAACATGAGCCTTTACCTTATCCCCATCCAACAAAAATTTTTCCGCATGTTTAACTTTAAATTCAAAGTCGTGATCATCGGTGTTAGGAGTGAATCGAATTTCTTTAACTTCACTCGTCTTCGACTTAGCTTTCATCTCTTTCTTCTTCTTCTTCTCGTCGTAAAGAAATTTATTATAGTCTATGATTTTACAAACTGGAGGTTTTGCACCTGGAGAAATTTCAACTAAATCTAGTTGTTGAGACTGTGCAATCTTGATTGCTTCTGCTGTACTGAAAATACCTGGTTCAATATTATCGCCTACAAGCCTTACTTCTGGTACTTTTATCATGAAATTAGTACGATGTTCTTGCTGCTGTTCTTTTTTAAAACGAGGGTTAAAAGCCCCTTTGGGTCTAGGAGGAAATGCCATTTAATAAATTTAGTTTACAATATATTTCTCTATAAAATTAAGAAGTATTTTTAATTAATCTGCCATTCTATTAATAATTTCTTGAGAAAGATCAGAAATGAATTCTTCAATCAGTTTTATACCAGTATCACCTTTTCCTTGTCTTCTTATAGAAACCATTCCATCGTTCATTTCTTTTTCACCAATTACAAGCATATAAGGAACCTTCATTAATTCTGTATCTCTGATTTTCTTTCCTATTTTTTCACTTCTATCATCTATTTCTACTCTTATTCCTGATGATTTTAATTTCTGCATTACGATATTTGAATAATCCATAAACTTGTCGCTGATAGGTAGAATCTTTACTTGCAATGGAGCAAGCCAGGTTGGAAATTTCCCTGCATAATGTTCAAGTAAAAATCCAATAAAGCGCTCATGTGTTCCTAGAGGTGCACGATGAATAATTAAAGGCACATCTGTTGAGTTACTTTGTGTTGTGTAGGATAACTTAAATTTATTTCCACTATTGAAATCTACTTGATTAGTAGCCAATGTAAATTCTCTTCCAATTGCACTCCATATTTGTACATCTATTTTAGGACCATAAAAAGCCGCCTCATCCTGAACTTCAATAAATGGTATATTAGATTCAATCAAAGTTTGTCTAACCATAGCTTCAGTTTGCTCCCAAAGTTCAGGCGCATCAATATATTTTTGTCCTCTTTTTGAAGGCTCATGTAAACTCAATCTCATGACATATTTATCAATGCCAAAAATCTTAAAATATTTAAGATACATTTCATTGACTGCCCTAAATTCATCTGCAAATTGTTCTTTGCTACAATAAATATGCGCATCATTCATGTGCAAGCAACGAACACGCATTAAACCAAACAATTCGCCACTTTGTTCATAGCGATAACATGTTCCATATTCGGCTATTCTGTAAGGTAAATCCTTATAACTTTTCGGTTCTGCATCATAAATTTTATGATGATGAGGACAGTTCATTGCTCTGAGATAATATTTTGTGCCATCTAACTCCATAGGAGGAAACATACTATCTGCATAATAAGGTAAGTGGCCACTTGTTAAATACATTTCTTCTTTAGCAATATGCGGAGTAACTACCCTTTTATAACCTGCAGCATATTCTGTTTCTTTAGCCAATTTTTCAAGTTCTTCAATAATAATACCCCCATTTGGCAACCAAAGAGGCAAACCTTGTCCAACCATATCATCCATTGTGAAAATACCAAGTTCTTTTCCAAGTTTACGATGATCTCTTTTCTTGGCTTCTTCAAGCATTAATAAATATTCATCTAATTCTTTTTGATTAGGAAAAGTGACGCCATAAATTCTGGTTAACTGTTTGTTTTTTTCATCTCCTTTCCAATAGGCACCAGCAAGACTTGTAAGTTTGATTGCCTTGATAAATCCTGTTGAAGGGATATGTGGCCCTCTGCATAAATCAGTAAAAGAGCCTTGAGTATAAAAACTGATTTCGCCATCTGTTAAGTTTGATAACAAGTCTAATTTATATTCGTCTCCTTTTTCTGTGAAGTAATGAATAGCTTCTTGTTTAGGCATTGCTTTTTTTACGAAAGCATTGTTTTGTTTGGCGAATTCATTCATTTTCTTTTCTAGCAATAATAGATCTTCATCATTCATTTTTGTGTCGCCCAAATCAATATCATAATAAAAGCCTTTTTCAATTGCAGGTCCTACCCAAAATTTTGCATGAGGGAAAACATCTTGCACAGCTTCAGCCATTAAATGAGCTGAGGAATGCCAAAATGTTGATTTAGCTTCTGCATCATCCCATGTTAATAATTTTAAAGAAGTGTCTTCTTTAATAGGATGACTGGCATCAACCACCTGTCCATTAATACTTGCTGCTAATACTTTTCTTGCTAATCCTTCGCTTATGGACTTAGCGATTTCCATAGGAGTAATTCCAACTGAATATTCTCTGATTGAGCCGTCGGGAAGTGTAATTTTTATCATAAATTAGTATGAGATTATTTTTCAAAGTCAAATTTAACGAAGTCTTAGCTAACAAAAGGATAGTTAATGATATTTTGACTTATATTTCATTATTATTTTTGCAAAATAAAATAATTAGATTGTATGATTAAGTTTTTTTTTCGATTTGTTTTATGCATTTGCTGTTTTTCTGCAAATTGTCAAGATTTTAATGGCCAATGGAAAGGAGAATTTATTGACAACAGCACTCCACTGAACGAGAAATGCGAATATGTTTTAGAGTTAGAAACAAATGGCACAAATGTTTTTGGTACCTCTTATACCTATTTTACAGACCAAGGCAAAAGATTTTACACCATTTGTAAAGTTGAAGGTTTTATTGATGTAAAAAAGAAATATGTAGAAATCAAGGAAACGGATAGAACAAAAACGAATATACCAGCTAATATTCCTAATTGTCTTCAAGTACATAAACTAACATATTTCAAAAAAGGAATAGAAGAAACATTAGAAGGTATATGGATTCCTTCACCCAATCAAAAGGGTAATTGTGGAAAGGGAACTACTTTGTTAAGCAAAAGAACGCTTATTAATGCTTATAGTTTCAATAAAAATAAATCAACAACAGAAATCAAAAAAGAGCCTGTAGCTGCAAAAGAAAAAACAGCAAAAAATCAACCGAAATCAATTCTTAAAAACAAAAAAAATCAAGACCAATCAAATTTCGATTGGGATGACAATGATTTGACTTTTGATGGTGATCAAGATATTCAAGAAAAGGCTAGCAAATCATCACCAAATGAAACTGAAGAATTAAATAGAATTGAGGCAAGAGAAAATGTGTTAATCAAAACAATTGAAGTAGAAAGCAATACCATAAGAGTTGATATTTATGACAATGGAGAAGTAGATGGTGATAGTGTTTCTTTAGTTTACAACGGAAAATTAATACTTTCCAAAAGAGGGCTTAATACAACCCCTATTAAATTAAATTTAAAAGTTGACCAAGATAAAGAAGTAAATGAATTAACTATGTATGCTGAAACCCTTGGTATTTATCCTCCCAACACAGCATTAATGATTATTACGGATGGGCTTAACCGATACGAAGTAAGGATCACTTCTGACCTAGAAAAAAGTGGAGTAATCAAATTTATTCGCAAAAAAACTAAATAAGCTTTTCATTAAAATTTGAAATTCCAAGTAATTGCTGGAATGACTGGAAATATTGATACTTGTTTTGCTTGTATTTTTAGGCCGCCGTTTAACAAATCTCCTGTCTGATCAAAATAAATAAAATAAGGATTCTTTCTATTGTATACATTATACAAACTAAATACCCACTCAGACTTACATTTTCTAAATTCATTTTTAGGGGAATTATAGATAGCCGAAAAATCTAGTCGATGATAAGCAGGAAGTCTATATTGATTTATGTTGCTATACTCTTGTGTTAAGCTTGCATCAATCAAATAAAATCTTTGGGGCAAAGTAACTGCATTGCCACTTCCGTAAACAAAAGTTGCAGATAACTTCCAGTTTTTATTTAATTCATACATTGAAACTATACTCAAATCATGTCTTCTGTCATATTTAGCAGGAAATTTATTACCTCCATTTAGGTCTGGGAATTTTCTCCAAATCCAACTTAGAGTGTACCCTATCCATCCGGTGTATTTACCTTTTACTTTATTAATAAGCAACTCTGTGCCATAGCTCCATCCTTTACCAAATACAAATGAATTTTCTGTTTCATTTAAAGAATTGGGAGTATACCCTTCTGCATATTCGATTTGATTATCCATTGATTTATAATATCCTTCAATTGATGTTTCGAATGTATTATTCTTAAAGTTTTTAAATAAGCCAGCAGCATATAACCAGCTGATTTGAGGTTTAACCTTGTATGTACTTGGAACCCAAATATCTGTAGGCAAAGTTGATCCAGAATTACTTACCAGGTGGATGTATTGTAAATTTCTTGAGGCAGAAGCTTTGAATGAGCTCTTGTCGTTAAATGCGTATCTAAAAGTAATTCTAGGTTCTAGTCCACCGTACGTTTTTAATGGTTGACCGGCCTTATAAATTACACTATCAATTCTATTTCCATTTTCATCAACAGTATAAATATTATTGGGACCAATTTGTTGAAAAGCACTGTACCTAAGTCCTGCATTGATTTGAATAGCTGGAGAAAGCTCCCAATCATCTTGAATATAACCAGCAATTTCATGCGCATATTTTAATTGTGCGTTGGGTGGATTAAATACGATAGAATCTTGTTTACCAGATATTACAGAGGGTGTAAACTGATGATAGGTATATATTCCACCAAATTTTATTTTATGTGCAGTATTAGGGTAGTAATCAAAATCTTGCTTGATGCTTAGATCTTTTATGCCTGAGACTAATTTAATATCAAAATTATTTTGATTGGCATTAAATGAAAAATTATAATCGTTATATACTGCAGTTGTATTGGCAAATAATTTTTTGTTGTAAATATGATTCCATCTAATCGTTCCGGTTGCATTGCCCCAAGGAATTTTTACATTCAAACTTCTTTGACCATTTACGAAATCGAACACATCTCTTCCAAAATATCCACTGATATAGATTCTATTATTTTGATTAAAAATATAATTCACTTTAGCGTTCACATCATAGAAATAATAACCCGAACCTTTAAACGCACTTGTTGATTTGATAAAAGGTTTAGTTAAGGCGTCGATATACGTTCTTCTAGCTGAAAAAATAAATGAAGATTTTTCTTTTTGAATAGGCCCTTGAATAGAAATACGAGATGCAATTAAGCCGATGCCCCCATCAACTTGAAACTGTTTATTGTTTCCTTCTTTCATTGAAATATCTAACACACTTGAAAGTCTACCTCCGTATTGTGCAGGCATTCCTCCTTTAATCAATGATACATTCTTAATGGCATCAGAATTAAAGATTGAAAAAAAGCCAAACAGATGTCCTGTATTGTACACCACTGCATCATCTAATAAAATCAAATTCTGATCGGGACCTCCTCCTCTAACATAAATTCCTGCATTCCCCTCGCCTGCATTTTTTACCCCTGGCAAC
>CANGGD010000114.1 GCA_947453295.1 Chitinophagaceae bacterium
CAACTTTCTCTATATTTTAGAACATGGTTAAAGAAAAAGTCATTAAAGCCATCTTCAATTATATTTTCAATCATAAAATGACCCCGATTCTCAACAAGAAAGGTTGAAAAGCTTGCTAGATACCTATTTGGAAAGGATTGTTTATAAAGCGTATCCAGTATTTCAATTCGAGAAGTATTGAACTGAAATTGAAACCTATCCATCAAATCCGGCTCAAAAGTATTGTATAGAAAATGCTGCAATACTTTTTTTCCCAAATGGGCTCCACTACCTTCATCACCCAAAACATATCCTAAACTTGGATTATTTTTGACTATTTTCTTGCCATTGAAATAACAAGAATTAGAACCTGTACCTAGAATACATACTATCCCTTTTTCCTTACCACACAATGCTCTTGCCGCTCCCAATAAATCATGATCAACATTTATGATTGACTTTTTAAAACAATGGCGCAGTGCCTTTTTTATCAATTGTATATTTTTTGCATTACCACAACCCGTTCCATAAAAATGTATTTGATCAGGAATTTTGTTTTTAATCTTAGGCAACAATTCTACTTCTAGAATTTCACAAATTTGTGAAAAGTCTAAAAAGTATGGACTAATCCCTTGTGTGAGAATATTTTTTTTTGATTTGCCATCAATCAGGCACCAGCTTGTTTTTGTTGAGCCGCTATCGGCGATTAATTGAATGGACATCTTTGAATTTTAGGAGTTAAATAGAATGTTGACACAAATTAATAAAATTATCGAACGTTGATGTCAAAAAATTATCTTTGTTGGAATTTAGTTTTCGATTTTGTGAAATAATATTTTAGATTCAATGCGCAGAAATAGTTTATCCCCTTGGTTGCCATTTATAGGAAGCCTCTTCATTTTTATTGTTTTATTTATTTCTTTCAGCTTTTTTTTTAAAATACCGCCACTAGATTTTTTTAACGCCAGCCAATATAAAAATCCAAAAAATGAAATTATTTATCTCATTCAACATAAATATGTAGACGATGTTAAACTTAGTAAAAGTGATTCTTCCATCGACAACATCCTTCAACAACTCGACCCGCATTCTGTATATATAACTACCAATGAATTAAAAAGTATAAATGAACAAATGGATGGATCTTTTTTTGGAATCGGAATTAAATTCAATATTTTCAAAGACACTCTTTATGTTATTGATGTAGTAAAGGGCGGACCATCTGAAAATGCAGGACTTGAAATCGGAGATAAAATTATAAAAGTAGATAAACAAACCATAGCTGGAAAAAATTTCACTGAAGATTCAATCAGAACATTAATAACCGGAGAAAACGGCAGTAAGGTTTCACTTGAAATTTCACGTAACAATCAATTGTTATCAAAAATTGTTGAAAGAGGGCTAGTTAATCTAAATAGTGTTGATGCTTCATACATGATTAACAGTTCAACTGGCTACATTAAAATTAGTTCATTTACATTACAAACTTATCATGAATTCATGGTTGCATTAACTGATTTAAAAAAGAAAGGTTTGCAAAAATTAATTCTTGATTTACGAGATAATGGCGGAGGTATTTTAGATCAATCCGTTGAAATTGCTGATGAATTATTAGAGGGCGATAAATTAATAACTTTTACAGAAGGTAAGCATAATCCTAAAAAAGAATATAGATGCAGAAGATTAGGTCAGTTTGAAAAAGGGAAATTGATGGTGCTTTGTAATGAAAGTTCTGCTAGTGCAAGTGAAGTGCTGATGGGCGCATTACAAGATTGGGATCGGGCAACCATTATAGGTAGTAGAAGTTTTGGTAAAGGCCTAGTACAAGAACAATTTGAACTTTCTGACCATAGTGCAATTAGATTAACCATTGCAAGGTATTTTACTCCAGTTGGCAGGTGCATTCAGAGGTCTTACAAAAATGGAGAGAAAGCATATTATGATGAAATAAAAAATAGAATCGCTACAGATGAAAAAGATTCTATGACACCTACTAAGAAAGATATTTTCTTTAGTAGCAAAGGAAAAAAACTATTAGGCGGTGGTGGCATTTTTCCGGATTATAAAATATTTGAAAAAGACAGAACCCTTTTCCTATTGGATTCAATTTGGGATTTAAATACGATTAACGATGTTGCTTTCCATATTTATTTGGGACAGGAAAAAGATTTAAAAAAATTTAAAAACATAAAAGAGTATGACGCTAATTTTAAAATAACAGAAGCCATTACTACTGAACTTTCTAATAGCTTAAGTATCAAAAAAGAAATAGCAAATACAAACACATTTAATTCATTGAAAGAATACATCAAACAAAAAATCGCGTCATATTATTTCTCAGAAAATGAATTTATAGAGTTATTAAATGCACATAGCAGCGTTTATCAGAAGGCTTTAGAATTATCTAAATAATTTATAGCCTCTCTTCATGCTGACTCATATCTAATCCTTCTTTTTCTTCTTCAATTGATACTCTTAATGGCATCATCAAATCAGTTATTTTTAATAACAGGAAAGTACCTATGACAACAAAAATTGTAATCCCAACCATTGCGATTACATGCACAAAAAACAATTTAGTCTCTCCGTAAAACAAACCATTATTAGTAACAGCAGCATTAACATGACTAGAAGCAAATACCCCTGTTAATAGCATGCCGACCATACCGCCTATACCGTGACAAGGAAAAACATCTAAGGTATCATCAATAGAAGTTTTTGTTCTCCACTCTACCATCATGTTACTTACTATGCTAGCAACGATTCCTATAATTAAAGAGTGTGGTATAGTTATGTAACCAGCAGCAGGCGTGATAGCAACCAACCCAACAACTGCTCCAATACATGTACCCATTGCTGTTGGCTTTCTACCTCTCATCGAATCAAATATAATCCATGTAAAAGCAGCTGCGGCAGATGCAGTTGAAGTGGTAGCAATAGCAATAGCTGCAGTAGTATCAGCATGAAGTGCCGAACCCGCATTAAATCCAAGCCAACCAAACCACAACAAACCTGTACCTAATAATACATAAGTAATTCTAGCTGGATTGTGAATAGATTCATTCCTGCCTTTTAAATAGATTGCACTTGTTAAAGCTGCTAATCCGGCACTCATATGCACTACAACCCCTCCCGCAAAATCTAAAATACCCGCTTTTGCTAAGAGACCATCTGGATGCCATGTTGCATGAGCTAACGGACAATAAATAAACAAGCAAAACAAAACAATGAACAATAAATAAGATTTGAATTTTATTCTTTCCGCAAAAGCTCCTGTTATAAGTGCCGGTGTAATGATGGCAAATTTTAATTGATAAAAAGCAAACAGAATTAAAGGAATAGTGGGGGCTAATTTCCATGGGTCGCCATCAATAACATTGTTCATCATAAAAAATGTAGTTGGATTTCCAATTATCCCTTTGTACGTTTCTCCAAAAGCTAAACTAAACCCTACTACTACCCATACAATTGAAATTACAGCCATGCAAATAAAGCTTTGCAGCATGGTGCTCAATACGTTTTTTTTATTCACCATCCCTCCATAAAAAAACGCTAATCCGGGTGTCATAATTAATACCAATGCAGTTGATGTTAGCATCCAAGCAGTGTCAGCCGCATTTATATTCTCTGTCTGAATTGGACCAGGCAAAACTCCTTTTGTAAGGGATAGTATTATCAAGACTAACAAAATACAGAATGTAATAACGGCAAAGGTTCTTGTCATTTTTAATAGATGTTTTTTGAATGAATAATGGGAATATCGGTCAAAAATAATATTTTTTTTATTATTAACGACGCAACTTTAATATTTTTCTATCAAAAATATCTAATCCTTCAATTTATTTTATATAGCAATTCAATAAAAAACTAAATAATATCTTTGAAAAAATTAAAACTATGTGGCTTAACAACATACTTGAAACTATTGGCAACACTCCATTAATTAAGTTAAACAAAGTAGCAAATGAACTTCCTTGCACTGTTTTAGCGAAAGTCGAATATTTTAATCCTGGTAATTCTATTAAAGATAGAATGGCTTTGAAAATGCTGGAAGTCGCAGAAAAAGAAGGAAAAATAAATCCCGGTGGAACAATTATTGAAGGAACCAGTGGTAACACAGGAATGGGCCTTGCTCTTGCCGCTTGCGTTAAAGGATATAAATGCATATTTACAACAACCGATAAACAATCAAAAGAAAAAGCTGATATTCTTAAAGCAGTTGGAGCGGAAGTAATTATTTGTCCAACTAATGTAGAGCCTGAAGACCCTCGCTCCTATTACTCGGTTTCAAAAAGACTATCCACAGAAATACCAAACTCATGGTATGTAAATCAATATGACAATCTTGCTAACAGACAAGCTCACTATGAGCAAACCGGACCAGAAATATGGGAACAAACAGAAGGAAAAGTAACACATCTGGTTGTTGCTACCGGTACCGGGGGAACGATTGTAGGCACAGGGAAATATTTAAAAGAAAAAAATCCGAATATAAAAGTATGGGCAATTGACAGCTATGGTTCACTGTTAAAAAAATACTTTGAAACAGGTGAAGAAGATCAAACTGAAGTTTATCCATACATAAGTGAAGGATTTGGTGAAGACTTTGTACCCATGAACTACGATATGCAATATATTGACGAGTTCACAAAAGTAACAGATAGAGATGGTGCCATTGTTGCAAGAAGACTAGCAAAAGAAGAAGGTTTGTTTTGTGGTTATAGTGCTGGCAGTTGTTTACAAGGAGTTTTTCAATTGAAGGATCAATTAAAACCAGATGATGTTGTTGTATGTATATTTCATGATCATGGCAGTAGATATGTTGGAAAAATATACAATGATGAATGGATGTTAGAAAGAGGCTTCTTGGAAGTAAGTACTTTTAAAGACATTATCGGATCTAGAAAAAGTCAAAAATTAATTAGCCTTAATCCTACTCATTCTGTATTAGATGCCATTGAGTTAATGAAAAAATACGAGATCGAAAATTTGCCTGTTTTTGAAAACGGAAAAAATATTGGCGCTATTTCAGAGAGTGGCTTATTTGATAAAATGCTCAATGATTCCAATATCAAATCGCAAAATATTGCTAGCGTAATGGAGAAAGCATATCCAGAGGTTAGTTTCGATACTCCTGTTGAGAGATTAAGCGCTTATATTAATAAAGAAAACGGAGCTGTTTTAAGTAAAGACGATAGCGGATTATACCAAATTGTAACAAAATACGACATTATTCAAAGTCTATCGAAATAATACTTCTACTTAATCATAAGTTATCTCAAATCATTGAAAAGCTGCTTAAACACTAGGTAGCTTTTTGTTTTATGTAATTTAAATTTTACCAAACAACGTAAAAACACGATACCCTATCACGTAGGTTCACCTTTAATTTCACGTAAGAAATACAATTCATTTGGTAAATACTTCATTGCGAAAAAAGAGCAATAATGCTCTTGTGTATGGTTTAATATCGACGCATCTTTGTGTTAGAAGTTGATTGATAAACAAACTATCAATCAGTATCCAAAAATCCAACAAAACCAAAGTTCTTTAATATCCAATTTGAAAAACCGAATCCAATATCAGTCAACTTCTTTTTTAAATTGAAACGAGCAGTTAAAAATATTATC
>CANGGD010000115.1 GCA_947453295.1 Chitinophagaceae bacterium
ACAAAGCAAATCATCTAAATTCATCACAATGGCATCCTGGGCTATCCCTTTCCATACTGAAATATCCCCGGTTTCTTTCCAATATAAATAAGCAAGAATACTTTTTGTGCCGGCCCCATCTGCATGCATGACATTAATAAAATCTTTATTGTTACCAAGATAATCTTCATACATTTTACAAAATGCATATGGAAAAAGTCCTTTACTTAATTTTTGAGTAGCTGCCAAAACTTCTTCTTTGTGGGCAGAAACTCCTCTTTTGTTATACAAACTCATAATTATAATTAAAGTGCAAAACTAAATTTAAAACTGACTAATCATTTATAATTTATCAATTAGTTTTGCACCATTGAAAAAGATGAAGATTTACAATAACATTTCAACACTTCCCAGTATTCAAAATGCAGTCATAACGATTGGAACTTTTGATGGAGTTCATCAAGGACACCAAAAAGTAATTGAGCAATTACTCATGGAAGCGAAAGAAATCAATGGAAGCGCTATAGTTATTACTTTTTATCCCCATCCAAGACAAGTAATCGCCTCCCATTTATCTCCAATTTTACATTTAAATACACTGGAAGAAAAAGCGAACTTATTGGAAAAAATGGGAATCGAACATCTCGTGGTGATCCCTTTTGACAAAACCTTCTCCGAGCAATCTGCCGATTCCTATATAAAAGATTTTTTAGTAGAAACTTTTCATCCTAAAAAAATCGTGATTGGATATGATCATAAGTTTGGAAAAGACAGGTTAGGTGATTTTGAATTATTAAAAAATAAGGCTTCAACATATCATTATGAAGTGGTTGAAATTCCTGCGCATATTTTATCCGACATAACCATTAGCAGTACAAAAATCAGGAATAAAATCATGGAAGGTAAAGTTGAAGAAGCGAATGAATTATTGGGTTATCATTATTTTTTTTCTGGATTGGTAACACATGGAAAAAAAATTGGCAGAACGATTGGCTTTCCTACTGCCAATATTGAAGTATCCAATGGAGAGAAGTTAATTCCCAGAGAAGGTGTATATATTGTTACTGTTAACATTTCTGACGATGAGAAAAGTTATAGAGGGATGATGAACATAGGCACCAGGCCTACATTTGATGGAGCGGAGAAGAAAATCGAAGTGAATGTTTTTAATTTTGATGAAGAAATATATGATAAAAAAATTACCGTGTTTTGCGAAAAGAAAATTCGTGATGAAATAAAGTTCAACAATGTTGAAAATCTTATTCAGCAATTGCAATCAGATAAGCTTTTAGCTGAAGATTATTTCAAACTTAATCATTAATACCCGACTCATATTGTTCATCTATCAACAAGCTTTTACTATCGGCCGCCATTGTTGCCAATTCATCGCAGCGATTATTATATTTATTTTCGGCATGGCCCTTTACCCAAACCATTTCAATATTAAAACCATTGGCCACTTCATGATATAGTTTCCATAAATCTGAATTCTTTTTTCCCCCTTTGAAGTTTGTTTTCAACCAAGTTTTGAGCCATCCTTTTTGAATAGCATTTACCACATATTGACTATCGGAATAAATAACAACCGGAATTGATTTTTTAGTCAACGCTTTTAACCCAGTAATTACCGCCATTAATTCCATTCGATTATTTGTAGTATGTCTGAATCCTTGAGAGAGTTCTTTTTTGTGTGGACCAAACATTAAAATCACACCATAACCTCCTGGGCCTGGATTACCTCGTGAAGACCCATCGGTGTAAATAATAACTTTTGATTCCATTCAATTAATTAGTTGAGGATTGGATATTTGTTTTAAACTTGAAAAACACCTGTTTTAAATTCAGCTATTTCAGGATTATGATTACATGCAGCAATAGATTCAGCAATTAACATTCTGGTATCTGCCGGATTAATAATTGCATCTACCCATAACCGTGCTGCTGCATATTCAGGTTTAGTTTGAGCAGTATATTTATCAGTGATTTTATCAAGCAATTCTTTCTCATTTTCAGGGGAAACAGTAAGACCTTTTGCTTTCATGCCTGCCACTTGAATTTGCAACATTGTTTTAGCAGCTTGCTCTCCTCCCATAACTGCAATTTTAGCGGATGGCCAGGCGTAAATAAATCTAGGATCGTATGCTTTACCACACATTGCGTAATTACCTGCTCCATAAGAATTTCCAATGATGATTGTAATTTTAGGAACAACAGAATTAGCAACAGCATTCACCAATTTAGCGCCATCTTTAATAATACCTGCATGTTCGCTTCTACTACCTACCATAAAACCTGTAACATCTTGTAAAAACAATAAGGGTATTTTCTTTTGATTACAATTCATAATAAACCTTGCGGCCTTATCTGCACTATCATTATAAATAACACCTCCCATTTGCATTTCACCTTTTTTATTTTTCATAATGAGTCTTTGATTGGCAACAATGCCTATTGCCCAACCCTCTATTCTGGCATATCCACACACGATTGTCTTTCCATAATCTTCCTTAAATTCATCAAAAGTATTTTCATCAATGATACAATCAATTAAGTCTTTCATATCATACGGTTTACTATTCCCTTCACTAATAATACCGAATATTTCGCCATTGTTTTTTGATGGAGCAATCGCTTTAGTTCGATTAAAATTAGCATTAGGGAAATACCCTAGTTTAGACATAATAGATTTAACTTTTTGAAGACATTCCTGTTCGGTTTTAAATTTATAATCGGCTATTCCAGAAATTTCAGTATGTGTAACAGCACCGCCTAATGTTTCAGCATCAATGTCTTCACCAATGGCGGCTTTTACCAGATAGGGTCCAGCAAGAAATATAGATCCTGCATTTTCAACCATAATAGTTTCATCACTCATGATGGGAAGATAAGCTCCGCCTGCTACGCAGGCGCCCGTAACCACAGCAATTTGAGGAATCCCCATCGCACTCATCTTTGCATTGTTCCTAAAAATTCTACCGAAATGCTCTTTATCGGGAAAGATTTCATCCTGCAAGGGCAAATACACACCGGCACTATCTACTATATAAATAATAGGCAATTTATTTTCCATTGCAATTTCTTGCATCCTTAAATTTTTCTTCCCTGTAATAGGAAACCAAGCACCTGCTTTCACGGTTTGATCATTTGCAACAATTACACATTGAACCCCACTAACATATCCAATTCCACTAACAGTACCTCCAGCCGGACAACCACCATGCTCTTCATACATTCCATAACCTGCAAAAGCACCTATCTCAACAAATGGTTTGTTTTCATCTAATAAAAAATCAATTCTTTCTCTTGCGGTTAATTTATTTTTTTCTCTTTGTTTTTGAGCCGCTTTAAATCCACCTCCTTCTGCAATTACTTCTAACTTTTGGCGAATGAAAGACCAGGCCATTTTTAAGGCATCTTCGTTTTTGTTGAATTCATTATTACTCATGGAGAATGTATTAATAGTCTATAAAAATGCAATTTATACCTTTTTTTGCTTCCTATGTTTTTAGGATAACTCAATCAATCTTTTGTATTTTTGAAAATAATCAACCCAATATGCAAAAAGATAAATTATATATTGTTGGCGCTTCAGAACATGCGAAAGTCATTATAGACATTATTGAAAAACAAGGAAAGTATCAAATTCTTGGTTTAATAGATGCTAATAAAAATTTGCATGAAGAATTGCTGGGTTATCAAATCATTGGAAGGGAAGAAGATCTTGTACAACTTTTATCAGAACATCCAGAGGCTAGTATAATAATTGCCATTGGAGATAATTGGGTGAGAAGTAAAGCCTATCAAAAAATCATTTCATTAATCCCACATGTAAAATTTGCTAGCGCGATTCATCCTTCTGCACAAATTGCAAAAGATGTTTCAATTGGAGAAGGAACAGTTATAATGGCTGGAGCAATAATAAATAGCAGCTCAAAAATCGGGAAATTTAATATTATAAATACTAAAGCAAGCGTTGATCATGATAATGTATTTGGAGATTTTGTAAGCTTGGCTCCCAATGCAACAACAGGCGGCTGTGTGAGCATCGGACAATTTTCAGCTATAAGCATAAGCGCGACAATTAAACATGGTATTCATGTTGGCGAGCACTCTGTGTTAGGAGCAGGTGCTGTACTTCTTAAAGATTGCGCAGACTATACTGTTGCTTATGGCATTCCTGCAAAAGCAATTAGAAATAGAATCGAAGGTGAAAAATATTTATAAAATCTCATTACATTGAATTCAAATCAACATAGAATCATTGGCATAATGGGTGCAATGCCCGAAGAGGTTGAAGAAATAATTCCAATGATTCAAAACCTACAAAAGTTTGAAATAGGGAATAGAATTTTTTATTCAGGAACAATCAATCATATAAGTGTGGTTGTAGCATTTGCAAAATGGGGAAAAGTTGCTGCAAGCATTACAGCATCTGTTATGATTCTTCATTTTAAAGTGAATGAAATTATTTTTACAGGTGTGGCGGGCGGCATTGCCGATCACTTAAATATTGGTGATATTGTAATTGGGAAAAATATTTATCAGCATGATATGGATGCAAGACCGTTGCTGCAACAATTTGAAATTCCTTTAACTGGTAAATTGTTTTTTGAATGTGATGCTGAAAAAATCAATCTGTACCACAATTTTATTTCAAATAGCATAATAAATAAAATAAGCTTTGATAAAGAAATTATAGATTATTTAGAAAGCATTAAACAACCCTACCCTAAATTATACATTGGAGACATTGCCAGTGGTGATCAATTTATTCATGATTATTCGGTAAAAAAAACACTGAAGGAAAAAATACCTACTCTACTTTGCGTTGAAATGGAAGGTGCTGCAGTAGCTCAAGTGTGTCACGAATATAAAATCCCTTTTTCTCTCATTAGAATTATTTCGGATAATGCCAATAATGATTCGATAATAGATTTTCAAAAATTTGTTGAAAATATTGCATCAAAATACTCCTGTATGCTAATTCAAGCTCTATTTCTTTAATGAATTACTAGGTTTAATAATAAATTTTCACTTTTTATATTTTTGTAATATTATTTTATCATATTAATAAATAATTGATATTATAAAAACAGGATTGAAATTTTGGATAAAGTTGATATTCATCATACATTTGAAACCGCTTTAAAAATGTGTGAGAATCATTTTTTAAAGTATTGATTAACTTGTTTAAAAATTAAAACAAAAAGAATGAAAAAATTTTACAAACTAACTTTTGCGATTGCCTTTTTCATGATGAATTCTTTTGTCATTTTCGCTCAAGAAAAAAATGCCTGGAAATTACATGTAGGCAACGATCACATTGTTACTGATAAATCAGTTGCAAGAAAATCTTTTCCTACTGAATTCAAATTATTTGAATTGAATTTCGAAACATTGTCTCAGGAATTATATTCTATAACAGACAACAGAAATGGCAAACACACAACTATCATTACTATTCCAAATGTTGATGGTAATTTTGAGCAGTTTGAAATGGTTGAGGCTTCTAATTTTGAGCCTGCCCTTCAAGCTCGTTTTCCTGAAATCAGAGCTTTCTCTGGTAA
>CANGGD010000116.1 GCA_947453295.1 Chitinophagaceae bacterium
ACATTAATTCATACCAATACAGGTATGTTTCTTTTGAAAATTTATTAGCCAATGATAAAAAATTTAGGTGGCAAAGATAAGGGAGAATTAATAAAAAAATGACATCAAACAAAAAACTTAAGGGCAAAATCATAGAACTTTTATCTGATAAATAAAAGGACTTTTTGGCCCATCAGTTGTAAATTGCCTTTTCATGGTAAGACTTCGAAATATAACAATCACTCAATTCAAAAATTATAGCTTCCAGCGCTTTGATTTTAATAAAAATGTTATAGGTATTTGTGGTCTTAATGGCATTGGAAAAACCAACTTATTAGACGCCATTTATTATTGTTGTTTTACCAAAAGCTACTTTACAAGTAGTGATTCCATGAACATTGAAAATGGAAAAGATGGCTTTAGAATTGAAGCTTTATTTGACAAGGAAAATATCAATCAGCAACTTATTTGCGTGTACAAGCCTCAAACAAAAAAAGAATTTTCCATTAATGATGTGCTTTATGAAAAACTGTCGAAGCACATTGGGCAATTTACTTGTGTGATGATAGCGCCTGATGATATTTCTATCATTACCGGCACTAGTGAAGAAAGACGCAAATATCTTGATTCGATATTATGCCAAATTGATGCTGATTATCTACAGCAATTGATCCTGTACAATAAACTGTTGCAACAAAGAAACAGTTTATTAAAAACTATGGCTCAAAAGCAATCTAATGATTTTGCGGTATTAGATATTATCAATCATCAAATGATTGCGCCTTGTAATCATATATTTGAAAAAAGAACGGCGTTTACAAAGCAACTACTCCCACTCATTGTTCATCACTATAATCAGATTGCTAATAACCATGAAATCATATCGGCACAGTACCATTCAAAACTTACCGAGCATTCCTTTCAGGATTTATTAAAGCAAAATCTTGAAAAAGATTTGATGCTTCAACGTTCAAATATTGGTATTCACAAAGACGACTTGATTTTTTCGTTGAATGGTGAGCCTTTTAAAAACATTGCCTCACAGGGCCAAAGAAAAAGCCTGTTGTTTGCAATGAAACTAGCTGCTTTTGAATTATTAAAAAGTCATAAAGGATTTGCACCCATCTTATTGCTGGATGATGTGTTTGAAAAATTAGATGAAGAAAGAATGCATAATTTATTAAAATGGGTATGTATTGAAAACGATGGCCAGGTGTTTATAACAGACACTCATAAGTCAAGGCTTGAGTCTTCCTTTCAAGCTCTGCATATTGACGGGGAAATAATAGAAATTTCAAAATAATACTCAAATTTAATTTACTTTTACAAGATGTCTGAAGTATCCATACAAGAAGCGATGCAAGCTTTTTTAAAGAAGAGCAAATTGAAAAACGGAATACAATCCGTTCAAATCGAAGAAATATGGAATGAGCTGATGGGTGTTACTGTTTCAAAGTATACTGATAAAATTAAAATCATTGGACAAACTTTGTTTATCACAACAAAAATTGCTCCACTAAAAAATGAATTGTTGTATCAAAGAGAAACAATAATTGAAAAAGTAAATGCCGCATTAGGCGAGAAAATAATTAAACAAGTTGTTATTAACTAACAAAATCAGTTAGCCCCTTCACTACTCTTGAAACCGGCAATCCCATTACATTGTAAAAATCTCCGTTTACAGACTTAATGCCAATTACTCCAATCCATTCTTGAATGGCATAAGCTCCAGCTTTGTCGTAGGGTTTATACTTTGTCACATAAAATTCTATTTGCAAATCTGTGAGCTGATGAAAAGTAACTTCTGTAACATCTGCAAATGAAATAACTTTTTCTCCAGATTGAATGACAACACCTGTAATTACCTTATGCGTTTTGCCCACTAACATTTTTATCATTCTGATGGCATCCCGTTGGTCTGATGGCTTACCCAAAATTTGATCATCGCACACAACAATTGTATCAGCGGCCAAAATTATTTTGTTTGATTTTGATTTTTCAAAAACAGCTTTCGCTTTGTTTTTGGCAATATGAATAGCAATTTCTTCATCTGTTAGTGAAGAAGGATAACTCTCATCAGTTTCAACAACATTCACTTCAAAATCGATCTCTGCCCATTCAAGCAATTGCTTTCTGCGTGGCGATTGTGATGCCAAAATAATCTTTTGCATTAAATATGGAATTTAAAAAACAACATTGATAGAATCCCCATTAACATCACCCATTTTAAAGCGTTGCTAATTTGATGAAATGATTTTTTTTCATTGGCTGTATTCATTTTTTTGAGGATTATAACCAAAGGGACAACGATACAAGCAACAGAATAAAGAGCACTCACTCTTAACCCGGATTGCCAAGCATACACATCAATTATAAGAAGAACAGCTACACAAAAAAATATCCAAACTGCCACAAACATTTTAGCGACTGGCAATCCTAAAACGATTGGCATTGTTTTGCAATTATAATTTGCATCCCCCTGCATATCTTCCATGTCTTTTACAATTTCTCTGATGAGTGAAATATTAAACGCAAAACCTGCATATAAAGTAGTGAGTTTGTATAACAACTTTACGTTGAATGGATGAGATGAAAAATCCCAGCCTTTAATCAAAAACAAATTGGCGCCAACGTAAAAATAGATAACTAAAATAACCCAAGCAGTGAGCGCTGAAATAACAATATTCCCAATTAATAATTTCTTCTTAAAATGAGTGGAATAAAACCACAATAAAATAACACATAAAACATTGGCCAATACAATGACCCAATTTTTTGATTTATAACTAACAATAAAACTTCCTACAATACCTAGAAACGATAAAGCAAAGTGCCAAATTATTGCAGCTCTTCTTTTGATAATAACATCCACCACAATTTTATCTGGCTTATTGATGCCGTCAATTTGCAAATCAAAATAATCATTGATAATATAACCTGCAGCAGCAATGGCTACAGAAGAAAACACCAATAAATAAAACCTTAGATTAAGTTGTGTGATATCAAAGTTGAGTGAAGCTTCGGAAAAATAAACAGATGGAACTATAGCAAAATAAAAAACGAATTGAGTAAGAATTATAAAAAAAAGATTCGGCCAACGAATCAATTTAAAAAAGGCCGCAATCAGTTTCATTTGAAATCTTTAAAATGTTATGCAAAAACTTATTTTGAAACAGTATTCGTTTCCAGGTCCCAGTTATGATTAAGCTTTAATACTTTTTCAATGATGTCTCTAACACAACCCTCCCCTCCTTTTAGTGGAGAAATGTAATGCGCCAATAATTTTATTTCAGATGCAGCGTCATTTGGGCAACAACAGACACCCGCTAATTGCATTGCTTTATAATCGGGAATATCATCGCCTATGTACAAGACTTCATTTTTATTATATCCTTTTTCAACTATTCTTTGATTCAATAAAAAAGTCTTATCCTTTATTCCCATATTAATATCACTAACACCTAATCCTTTTAATCGATTTTCAACAGCACCTGTATCTTTCGCTCCGGATATTATCATTATATGGTAACCTTTTTGTACAGCCAATTGAATGGCAAATCCATCTTTAATATTCATAGATCTAACCAATTCTAAGTTGCCCAATAGCCATAACTTACCATCAGTTAACACCCCATCAACATCGATAACAAATAATTTAATTTGCTTGAAACTTTCTAATACATTCATATAATGAAGCTATTATAAATTGAAGTCTGATTCACTAAAAGAAAAATGATTTGAGTTATCCTTTTTGACAATCTCTCCATTCATACACCCAACTACTTTGTATCATTTCCAAATGACCTTCATTACTTTCTTCAGCTTTACCTGAAAAATTAGGAATCTCCATTACCCATTTATGCAAATCTGTGAAGCGAATTCTGTATATTTTACTTTCTCCAAAATCATCTCCAAACCTTTCATATAATTTCATAGCAATATCTTCATAATCGTTCCAATGAATAGGCGGCTCAAAAGTCATGTCAAGTATTTTTTAAATTAAATGATAAATTATTCTCCTAAAAATTGTGTTTGGTCTGGAAGAGTAACAGTAATATTTCCATTGCCTTCAAACAAAAGGCATTGGCAACCAAGTCTTGAATTCAGACGAGGGTTTACTGCACGATCAATAAAATCTTCCTCCCTGTCTGACAATTCCTCAATAAAGTTTTCGCCCGATTCTACATACAAATGGCAAGTACTGCAAGCACAAACGCCTCCGCAATTGTGATGCAATTCAATATTATTTTTCAAGGCTACTTCCAGAATAGATTGGTCAGCCTCAATGTTTGTAAGCGTTATAGCTTCAAGTCCTTTTTGTTCAAAATTAAATGTGATATTGTACATACTTTTATAATAATGATGCAAACCTACATCAAATCACTAAAATTTTACGAATTAAAAAAAAGAACTTGATAAAAGATAGTATTTTTGATATGTTAATGTATAACTCATGCATAAACAATAAAAATTAGCAAATGAAAAATATTTTATTGGTACTATTTGTTTTAAACTTGATAATATCTTGTAAAGTAAACAACAAAAATGAGGATCCAAAAGATACAGTAATTCTAAAAGAAAACAAACCAAGAAGCAAGTCAGATAGCACTCCAAGGAATGCCCCAATCATAAATATTGTCGATACCGTTGCACTGCCTTATCATTTTATTTCAGTGAAAGATAGCGCAGTAAACAATATCAGATTAAGCCTGAAATTAGGTTTTATTTACAGTGATAGACTTAGCAATTTAATCAAACACTCCAAACTTAAAATCACAGGACACCCGATGGCCTGTTACAAAACTCAAAAAGCTCCATTCTTTTTTGAAGCTGGAATTGCTATTGACAAAAAACCTGCAAAATTAGAACCAGGGATTATTTACAAACATATTGGCAAAAGAAAAGTTATTGTAGCTCATTTTTTTGGACCGTATGAAGAAACTGTTCAGGCTTATCAAATCCTCAATGATTGGTTAAAAGATAATAAAAAGAAGGCTATAGACAAGCCATATGAAATATATGTTGAAGACCCATTAGATGAAAATGGCAAAGCAAAAGACCCCTATCAGGTACAAACGGATATCGTAATCCCTTACGAATAATTTAGCATAATGCTTTCTGTTAGTGTTTTATACACAGACTTAAGTTGAGGAAATTCATTTAAAATTTCAAGGTGCTTTTCTATCGTTGAAATATCTTTTCTGATTGCAGGTCCTGTTTGTAAAAATTCTGGAGAAGCTGCATTAAGTCTTGAAACAGTTTCTTGCATTAAAGGTTTTAATAACTCAAAATCGATTTTTTCTTTTTTACAAATCAATTCTGCCAGATAATATAGATGATTAGTGAAATTATTTACAAAAACAGCTGCCACATGCAATTTCAATCGCTCTTCATCATTTAAATAACTTACTTGATTGGATATAGATTCTGCAAATAACTTTATTGTTTGCATTGCCTTTTCTGAATTAGCATCAATCAAAATGGGTATAGCTGGAATCTGATCCATTTCT
>CANGGD010000117.1 GCA_947453295.1 Chitinophagaceae bacterium
AACTTTCAAAGAACTTTCAAATTAAATAGTTGAAAAAAAATCAACCGTTTATTTTGCTATAATTATTTCAAATTAATCTTTTTTTAAACCCCTGATTTTTTCTTTAAAAAATCACCTTTTTTATTTTCGGAGTGCGAAGGTAAAACCTGTTAAGTTATAAACCAAATTTATTTTCAAAAAAGATAAATTTATTTTTATTTTCAACCTTCGATTTTTAAGAACTTTTCACCCTTTTTTAAAAGCGGAGTGCAAAGATAGGTGGATACATATTGCTATCAAAATTTTTTAACTCCTTTCTGCTATATTTTTTTCTGCCCAACAATGAACTTTTCTTGTAACTCAATGTAGTCATGCATTTCAGATGAAAATTTTTAAGCAAAAAAAAATGATTTTTTTTAAATAAAACGTGACAATTGATTAATAATCAACTTTTAACAACGTTAATCCATGAGCTGGCATTGAAAAATCTACTCGTAAATTATTTTTCGATTCTACAATTTCTTTAAATGTTTCCAAAGACATTTTGCCATTCCCAACTTTTAACATGGTTCCGACTAGCCCTCTTACCATCCCCCTTAAAAACCTTGTGCCCTTTATTCTGAATATTATTGTATGCCCCTCCTCTATCCATTCACTCATAGTAATCTTACATTGATACGTAAACACTTGTGTGTTTTTTTTTGAAAATGCCTGGAATTCTGTTGTATGCAAGATGATTTGTGCGGCTTCATTCAATTTTTGTAATGATAGAGGGTATGGATAATAATATGCCCTATCAGATAAAAATGGATCTTTTCTGTTGTATATTCTATACTCATAGTATCTACCCTTTGCATCAAACCTAGAATGAGCTTCATCCTCAACTCTGTATATGCGTTTTATTACAATGTCTTCAGATATTATCGAATTCAAGTTATATAGTATAGCTTCTCCTTCAAACATTTGAATTTCATCATTATCAAAATGAAAATAGTTTTCTAATGCATGTACTCCTGCATCTGTTCTTGATGAACCAGTTAATATAAAGTCTTTCCTGAACAATACTTTCATCGCTCTTTCAATCTCCCCTTGAATAGTTTCAGCATTAGCCTGTATTTGAAAGCCAGCAAATTGGGTCCCCTTGTAAGAAACTTCTATGAAAAATCTTGGCATTATGAATAGAATCTATGAAGTAATTTTATTTTTTGGGCTTTGGCAAGTATAACTTAATTGTATCCTTTTTATTATCATCCATTGTCAACTCGTAAATCAAACTAACTCCACTGTTATCTGACTTGGAATATATTTTTTTTATTTTCTCATTTCGATTTGTTGCACTTTTCTTCTCAACCTTCTCTTTTACCAGTATTTTCTTTTGAAGTAAATCTGGATTATCAGTTACATCTGCTAATACTTTTGAAAAATCGTTATTCTTTGTTTCTTCATACTGAATCGTTGTATTTTTATTAATAGTGGAAGGAATTAACTCGAAAGTCTGCAAGTCAAAAAGCATCCAGTTTTCTAAATCTGTATGTTTTAAAACATATCCTTTATCCTTATTGTCTATTTTGATCTTATACTGCTGAATGGGCGCAAGATTACTTGGAAACCCAAGTATAATATTATATTCAGCTGATTGCAATCTTGATAAAACTAAATACCCGTCTGCATTTGAACTGTATGAAGTATCATTCACTCTAATGTAAAAAGGCTGCTTGTTTTCTGTCTGAAAATAAACAAAATGTTTCAATTGAGACTTGCCAATTAATCCTGTAGCCATCAAAATCAAAAGAAACATTTTTTTCATAAGCATTATGTATAATTTCCAAAACTATATAATATAGCTGATTAAAATTATAATTTTTAACAAAGAAATTCATTTTTTAGATATTACTTTTGCCGGAAATATCATTTTTAAAAATAAAATTTATTATAATGAAAAAATTATTTGGGGTTATTTGCTTGATATCTTTTTTTTATAGCGGTCATGCTCAAATGAACAATGAGCCAATGGAAACAGATACCAGTTGGAAATATAACTATAGAGCTTCGGCTCTTAGACTAAATGATATCGTTCATACCAAATTAGATGTGGCTTTTGATTTCGAAAAAGCACATATGTATGGTAAAGAATGGCTCACACTTAAGCCCACATGCTATGCAACTGACACAGCTATTTTAGATGCAAAAGGAATGGACATCAAAAAAGTTGCTTTGATAAACGGAACTCAAATACTTCCTTTAAAATACACATACGATAGCCTGCAATTAAGGATAAGCCTGAATAAAACATACAGCAATAAAGAAACTTACACTTTGTATTTTGAATACACAAGTAAACCAAACGATTTTAAGTCAGAAGGAAGTGCTGCCATTACTGATGCTAAAGGACTTTATTTTATCAACCCAGATGGTAAAGACAAAAACAAACCAACACAAATTTGGACCCAAGGTGAAACAGAGTCTAATAGTGTTTGGATGATTACAATTGATAAACCGAATCAAAAATCTACTGAGGAAATCACAATGACTGTTCCAGATAAATTTGTTACACTTAGTAATGGTTTGTTAATTAGTCAGAAAAAAAACACAAATGGCACAAGGACTGATTATTGGAAAATGGATTTGCCTCATGCCCCTTATTTATTCTTCATGGGTGTAGGTGATTTCTCTATTGTAAAAGATAGCTATAAAGGAAAAGAGGTGAATTATTATGTTGAAAAAAAATATCAACCTTATGCTAAAGCCATCTTTGGTAATACCCCAGAAATGATGGGCTTCTTTTCTAAAAAATTAGGAGTAGAATATCCATGGCCAAAATATTCTCAAATTGTAGGCCGCGATTTTGTTAGCGGCGCAATGGAAAATACAACATCCACACTTCATCAAGAAAGCGCGTATCAAAATGCAAGAGAATTATCCGATGGTAACGAATGGGAAGAAACGATAGCTCACGAATTATTTCATCACTGGTTTGGTGATTTAGTAACCGCAGAAAGTTGGAGCAACATTACAGTCAATGAAAGCTTTGCTAATTATAGTGAATATTTATGGGATGAATACAAATATGGTAAGGACTGGGCAGATGCTCACGGATATGAAGACATGCAAGGTTATTTAATGTCAGGAGGTGACAAGAAAAATCTTGTTAGATTTTTTTATAGCAGTAAAGAAGATGTTTTTGATGGAGTAAGCTACAATAAAGGAGGAAGAATTTTACACATGCTAAGAAATTACGTTGGTGATGATGCGTTCTTTGCTTCTCTCAACAAATATTTGACTACCAATAAATTTAAAACAGGCGAAGCACATCAATTACGACTGGCTTTTGAAGAAGTAACCGGCAGAGACTTAAATTGGTTTTGGAATCAATGGTATTACGGTAGTGGACACCCTAAATTAAAAATTAATTATGCTTGGGACTCTACTGGCAAATCAACTGTTTCAATTAGCCAGACACAAAAAAATTCAACTCCATATATTTTACCTATAGCTGTTGATGTATTCGTGAAAGGAATCAAAACAAGATACCCGGTTACCTTGGCTGGATTGAACGATACGCTTTATTTTTATTCATCTCAAAAACCAGACTGGATTAGTGTTGATGCAGATAGGATTTTACTATGCGAAAAAACAGATAACAAATCAGTTGAAAACTATTTATCACAATGGAAGTACGGCTTGAATTATCTGGACAGAAAAGAAGCGCTTGATTATTTTGCGAAAAAGAATATGAGTCAAATAAAAGAGGGATTAAATGATAAGTTTTTTAAACTCAGAATATCTACTATTCAAAAACTTACTACTTCATCAATGAAAAACGATGAGGATGTCTTGACTAAAATTGAAGAATTAGCAAAAAATGACATCAACAGAAAAGTAAAAGCAGTGGCATTGAATTTCTTAGTAAAAAATGGTGATAAAAAATATCAAGGAATTTACGAGAAGGCAATAAATGACTCTTCATATAATGTTGCTGGTGCTGCTTTCAAAGGTTTAGTTGCGCTTCAACCTGAAAACGCTTACGCGTTAGCAAAAAAATACAGCAGTGATGCTAAAGGCTCCTTAAGTGGAGAAATTATTAAAACTTTAGTTTCAAAAGGCACTGAGACTGATTTTGATTTCGTTGCCAATGCATTCAGTGAGGCTCCTCTAAGTCAGGAGAAATTTCAGATGGTTGATGATTTCGCAGATTTCATTGCAAAAATATCAGATGTTGCAAAAATCAAAAAAGGTATAGATGAAATAATAAAACTAAGAAATCAAATTCCTTCACAATACAGATCATTTACTGATTCAGGTTTCAAAAAGAATTTAGATAAGATAAGTAAAGGGAAGGGAAAAGAAATTGAGGATTACGTGAATAAAGTTTTTTAAACAGGTTCAGAGGTTTGGGAGGTTTTAAAAGTTTAAAAGGTTTCAGAGGTTTGATAAGTTGCATACTTACAAAATTTCTGAAACCTTTTTCTTTATCCACTATTTGAATAACCGATTCTTTATTAATGAAAATTTAAGCAGAGATTACTGTTGAAGTATTATATTAACAATGTAACTTCACTCCCTTTTTTTATTAAACCTTAAACCTTAAACCTTAAACCTTAAACCTTAAACCTTAAACCTTAAACCTTAAACCTTAAACCTTAAACCTTAATTTACCAACCGCCACTAGCACCGCCTCCTCCGAAGCTGCCGCCTCCAAAACCACCAAAGCCTCCTCCGGAACTGCTTCCTCCTCCTCCACCACCATATCCACCCATTGGAAAAAAGAAAGGACCACCAAACCCTCTTCTACCCCTACCCGATATCGCAGAACCACCCCCGTTTCCTCCAGAGAATATGGATAGCAAAAATATAATCACTACTATCATCAACACTATTCTGCCACTCGAATTATCTCCATTTTTCTTTCTCGGTACTTGATATTCACCCTTAACTGCCTTTATAATTGCATCGGTACCCTCATCTATCCCTCTATAATAATCCTTACCCTTAAAATTTGGCTTAATAACTTCCTCTATAATGTGCTTACATGTAATATCAGGCAATGCACCCTCCACTCCATAGCCTGTAGATATATTTATTTTTCTGTCGTCAATTGAAATTAATAATACAACGCCATTGTTATAGTCCTTGCCTCCTATACCCCACTCACGTCCAAGCTTAAGTGCAAAATCACTAATGTCTGCGCCTTCGAGTGTTTGAACAATTATAACTGCTATTTGAGTAGATGTACTGTCATCAAAAGTAACTAGTTTTTTTTCGATAGCATTTGCCTGATCGATTGTTAATGTGGATGTATAATCATTCACCAATCTCGGAGGAGATGGCTTCGATGGAATATTTTGACTAAATGTGCTTAGACCTGATAAAAAAAGAAGTAAAAAAAAGTTATGTTTCAGTGATTTCATTAAAGGGGTTGGATTTATTTTCCAAATACTATTTCGTCTGGCAATTCATTTTTATCTTCAATTGCATCGTAAG
>CANGGD010000118.1 GCA_947453295.1 Chitinophagaceae bacterium
AAGAAGAGGTTTCAGAGGTTCAAAAGGTTTGGAAAGTTCAATTGTTTAAAGAAGAGGTTTCAGAGGTTTTGTATGTTCAATAGGTTTGAAAAGTTGTTTTGTACTAAAACAGGTTGACACAAAAATGTCAATTTGTGCAGAAGTATTCTTCAGATTAAACATTAAAATCCTGCTGGGTTTCCACGGGATATTCTCATGTACTTTTTCACATTCATCCAAAAAGCCACGAATAAATAAATAATTAAGGGGGAGCCAATAGTCATGAAAGAAATATAGATGAAGTATTTTCTGATAATACTCGTAGCGATACCCATTTTTTCGCCAATAGCAGTGCAAACGCCAAAAATATGCCACTCAACAAAGCCTTTAATCTTATTCATGTAAATAAAGTTATGTTTTTTCTCGAAAACAAAAACTGATTTTTGTAATTTCGCGCAAGTTTTTAAATCTTCTGCAATTAACCTTTTAAAAATATCGATATGGCATTTGACATTGAAATGATCAAAAAAGTTTACGGAAATTTTGCTCAAAGAATTGACGCGGCTCGTAAAGTGGTGGGCAAACCATTAACCTTAACAGAGAAAATTTTATATGCCCATTTATGGCAAGGTAATGCAACAGAAATTTTTGAAAGAGGAAAATCCTATGTAGATTTTGCGCCAGATAGAGTAGCCATGCAAGACGCTACCGCTCAAATGGCTTTATTACAATTCATGCAATCGGGTCGCGCTGCAGTAGCCGTTCCTAGTACTGTTCATTGTGATCATTTGATTGAAGCAAAAGTTGACAGTAAAACAGATTTAACAAGAGCTGTTTCTGAAAGCAGTGAAGTATATGATTTTTTGGCTTCGGTTTCTAATAAATATGGCATAGGATTCTGGAAACCAGGTGCTGGAATTATACATCAGGTGGTATTAGAAAATTATGCTTTTCCTGGTGGGATGATGATAGGGACAGATAGCCATACGGTTAACGCAGGTGGATTAGGAATGATTGCCATTGGTGTGGGTGGTGCTGATGCATGCGATGTAATGGCTGGATTGCCATGGGAATTAAAAATGCCTAAATTAATAGGGATTAAATTAACAGGAAAATTAAATGGCTGGACTTCCGCTAAAGATGTGATCCTAAAAGTAGCAGGGATATTAACCGTAAAAGGTGGAACAGGTGCCGTTGTTGAATATTTTGGTGAGGGGGCGATAAGTATGAGTTGTACGGGTAAAGGTACTATCTGTAACATGGGCGCAGAGATTGGAGCTACAACATCTACATTTGGTTATGATGAAAGTATGAGTCGATATTTGAAAGCAACTGGCAGAGAAGAAATAGCAAAGATGGCTGATGAAGTGAAAGCACATCTTACAGGTGATGATGAGGTGTATGCAAATCCTGAACAATATTTCGATCAGGTTATTGAAATCAATCTTTCAGAATTAGAGCCTCATTTAAATGGCCCGTTTACTCCAGATTTAGCTACACCTATTTCTAAAATGAAAGAAATGGCTGCAGCAAACAATTGGCCTACAAAAATAGAAGTCGGATTGATTGGAAGTTGTACCAACTCATCTTATGAAGATATCAGCAGAGCAGTAAGTTTAGCTAAACAAGTAAGTGAAAAACATTTGAAACTAAATGCAGAATTTACAATTACTCCCGGTTCTGAATTAGTAAGATATACAATTGAAAAAGACGGGTATTTAAAAACGTTTGAAAGTATTGGCGCTACTGTTTTTGCAAATGCTTGCGGACCTTGTATTGGAATGTGGGCGAGAGTAGGGGCTGAAAAAGCAGAGAGAAATACAATTGTGCATAGCTTTAATAGAAACTTTGCAAAACGTGCAGATGGCAATCCCAATACTTTTGCATTTGTTGGTTCGCCAGAAATAGTAACGGCAATGGCTATTGCAGGAGATTTGAATTTTAATCCATTAACAGATACACTTACAAATAGCAAAGGAGAACAAG
This sequence comes from Chitinophagaceae bacterium, assembly GCA_947453295.1. Taxonomy (GTDB): domain Bacteria; phylum Bacteroidota; class Bacteroidia; order Chitinophagales; family Chitinophagaceae; genus Ferruginibacter. The sequence goes on from CANGGD010000118.1 coordinate 1,966, forward strand.
TAAAATTAGATCCGCCAAGTGGAGACGAGTTACCTAAAACTGGCTTTGCTGTTGAAGATGCCGGCTATCAAGCACCTGCAGAAGACGGATCAAGTGTTGAAGTGAAAGTGGCTTCAGACAGCAAACGCTTACAAATATTAGAGCCTTTTGCTGCTTGGGAAAAAACAGATTTAAAAGGTTTGAAATTATTAATTAAAGCTAAAGGTAAATGTACAACTGATCATATTTCGATGGCAGGTCCTTGGTTAAAATTCAGAGGCCATTTAGATAATATCAGTAACAATTTATTAATAGGCGCAGTAAATTATTTTAACGAAAAAACAGATGCTGTAAAAAATCAGTTAACAGGCGAATATGGAACCGTGCCTTCTACACAAAGGGCATACAAAGCTGCAGGTATTGGTTCAATTGTTGTAGGAGATGAGAATTATGGTGAAGGTTCTTCGAGAGAGCACGCTGCTATGGAACCTCGTCATTTGGGCGTTAGGGCAGTATTGGTAAAATCTTTTGCTCGAATTCATGAAACCAATTTGAAAAAACAAGGAATGTTAGCTTTGACTTTTGATGATAAGGCTGACTATGATAAATTCAGAGAGGACGATAACATAGACATCAATGGATTAACAACATTTGCGCCTAATCAGAAATTGACTTTGGTATTACATCATGCTGATGGTACCAAAGATGAAATTGCAGTTAATCATTCATATAATGAACAGCAAATAGAATGGTTTAAAGAAGGGGCGGCGTTGAATATAATACGAAGAGATTTTGCGAAATAATTCAAAAGAAAAAGCGAAGTATTAAACTTCGCTTTTTTATTATAAGGATTGGTTAGTCAGTAATTTTAGAATTTGTTTTTCCACATCATACTTTCAACAGGCATGTTTGGTTGTCCGCTGTATTTTGCATTTTTCTTTTGGTTGTATTTTTCTTCGATTTCTCCATCCACTGGAAAATAAATTAATTGGCCTATGGGCATTCCTTTATACACTCTTACAGGTTGCTTTACAGAAATTTCAAGGGTCCAGTTGCCACAAAATCCAACATCTCCTTTACCAGCGGTGGCATGAATATCAATTCCCAAACGACCCGTTGATGATTTTCCTTCGAGGAAAGGAACATGAGCATGTGACTCTGTGTACTCATCCGTAACGCCTAAATAAAATTTATTCGGCAATAATAAAAATCCATCATCCGGGATTTCAAAATGGGTTATCGTATTGTGTTTTTTTGCATCTAATTCTTCAGTATCATAGGTTGCTAAAGTTTTGCCTAAATGCACGTCGTAGCTATTGCTACCAAGACATTCACGCAAATATGGCACAACTTTAATAGTGCCCTTATCCATTTCTTCTAAAATTCTTTTATCGCTTAAAATCATTTTTTGATGGTTATTAGTTATTTTGTAAAAATAATTTTTTCATTTTTTATTCTTTCAATTCAGATTGAAATATGGCATTGGTTTATCAACAAGATATCAACGAACACACAAAAATAGCCGTTTGGCTCATAGATGAACCGGCATCTTATTTTTTAAATAGGGTTTCCCCTCTAAAAAAGATTTCTCATCCTTTAAAAAACATTCAACATTTAGCAGCTCTTAATTTGTTATTAGAGTTACATCCTGATTTTCCTTTTCAGCAAATTCAATTATCAGATTCCGGCAAACCTTTTTTAAAGGATAGTGCCTATTTCTTTTCGATAGCGCATGCTGGAAATTATGCAGCAGTAATTACAAGTAAAACACAAACGGTGGGAATAGATATCGAATCTAACCATAATAAAGCTAATCTGGTAGCAAATAAATTTTTATCTGAAAACGAGCAAGAAATGATTCGTGATTTCTCAGATGAATTGTTGGTAAACAATACAATGGCATGGACTATTAAAGAGGCTTTGTATAAACTTGATGGAAGAGGAGGGTTAAGATTTAAAGAGCAAATAATTATAAACGAAATTTCAAATCAAAATAAAAGTATAATATCTAAATGCGAACTTAGATTGGATACAATACTTTCTATGGAAGTACATTCGATTAAAATAAATGAGCTTTTTTTGAGTTGGGTGGTTAATTGATTACTCTTCTTCAATCAAGTTATTTTCATTGCTGTTAAGCTGCATATCAATACTATCCTGGCCTGCAATTCCTTCAATAGATCCTGAAATGTGTAGAGAGTTTTGAATGATCATATCAATTTGCTTTTCTTTTTTCTTCCAGTTTTTTTCAAAGTCTTCTCTTTCTTTTTGAAGCATATTTCTTAAACTGCGAAATCCATCTCTAATGGCATTCCAATTTCCAACAAACTCATGACTGGTAAGGTAATTATAAAGCGTTTCCATTTTTTCGCCTTTGTTTTCCTGGCTTTTTCTTGTCTCGCTAATTTTTATGATGGCGTTTCTTAAAATGGTGGTCAGACTTTTTACTTCTTTAAAGTTGCAGATGTAAACGCCATTTTTTTCACCAAATTGATCCATGTCTTTCGGCATTGCTTTAGTAACGATAACGGCTATATCTGCTGTTTGAGAGAGCATGTCTTTTTTGAGTTTTTCAATCCAGTCGCCAGCGAAATTTTCTGTCCTTTTGCTTTCAAATATTATTTTTCCGCATTCCTGACCAATTGTGTTTCTTACTGTTAATATACAATCGGCGCCTTTTACGCCTTTTGCTACTTCTGCAACTACATCAAATGGGAATGTTGTTTTCAGCATTTCTTCAAGAGCAAGTTCTTGAACTTCGCCTTGCAATTGCATAGAGCCTTGATCAGCTTTTCTTTTCATTTCTTCAGCAAGCTTTTTCTGGTCTTCTAGTTGCTTCTCTAACTCTTTTAATTTAAAATTTAAATTATCATTAATGATGTCATTTTTCTTTTGTTCTTGCTCGCGAATATTTTCGGTAAGTAATAATCTTTCCTCTTGTAATTTTTTTTGAAGTTCAATTTCTAATTCTTGTTCTTTTGATTTTAGTTCATCTAGTTTTTTAAGAAACTCTAATTCTTTTTCTCTGGATTCTTTTAATTTTTTTTCTGAATTCAATTTATTGTCTTCCAATTGCTTGATTTTATTTTCGAAGTCAGCCGCAATACTAACTTGAAGTTGATCTTGAAGTTCTTTTTCTAGTTTAGTTTTTTCTGATTTTAATTTTTCTGCAAAAATTTCATTCTCCTTTTTTTTCTTTTCTTCAAAAGCATTTTGCTCAAGTTGTAAAGCGTTTAGTTTTTCATTAAATTCTTTTTTGAATTTAGATTCGATGTCAGCAGACAAAACATTTTCTACATCTAAAACCTCATTACAATTAGGGCATTTGATTTTGTTATTCATGGCGAGTTATTTGACTTGTAAAAATATATAAAGCTCCTCAATAAAGAGAAGTATTGTGCACTTAACTTCCGAGAGTGCGGAAGTAATAATACTAAATATGGAATTTATAATTTTTTCAGAGAATTGATAAGTTCAAGTAGATAGTTGTTTC
>CANGGD010000119.1 GCA_947453295.1 Chitinophagaceae bacterium
AATTAACCTGGGAAAGCAATGTTGCTTATGTATATAATGTAAACAATATTGAAAAGCCTATAAAAACATTTCAGTGGCCATATGAGGGTTGGGGAATAACGCATGATTCATCATCTTTAATTATTAGTGATGGTACCTCAAATTTATATTTTGTTGACCCTGAAACATTCAAAGTAAAAACAACTATTGCGGTAACAGATGAAGATGGACCAGTAAATTATTTGAATGAGCTTGAATATGTTGATGGTGTTGTGTATGCTAATGTTTATCAATCAAATTACATTGTAAAAATTGATGCAGAAAGTGGTCATGTTATTGGAAAACTAACTTTAAACAATTTGCTACAACAGAGTGATTATATTTCTGGAAGAACTGATGTGCTAAATGGAATTGCTTATAATAATAAAACGAAAACATTTTTCATCACCGGAAAAAGATGGCCAAAGATGTTTGAAATGCGTTTGAATTAAATTATAATGGGAAAAGCACTCCATTAATTTTATGCATCACACCATTTAGATAAAGTTGATCACTTGTTCCATTAGGATCCGCTTGCAATGGATTTGTGTTAATGATTACATCAACCGCGCTTGAATTTGCAAGTCCTTTTATAGTAGCAGAAGTGACATAAGGATTACCAAAATTTACTTTTATTTGCAATCCAGGATGAGTAGGGAAATACCTGTTCAAAAAAGTATGATAGTAAGTATTAGTCGTGTAAAAATTATTGGTGAAAGTAGCGCCTGTGTCTAACACATGATAAGCTAAAATTGCTCCAATTGATTGTGTATTTAATACATCATACAAAGCAGGGTTATTAAAAATAGAATCAGGATTTTCAACCCAGATGGCTGCTACTTGAATAGCATGAGATAGAGAATCTCCATGATTTAATAAATTTTGTACCAAAAGCGGAGCAATTGATTTTTTAAATGCTTGATTTGTTGGAGCAAAGAGCGTAAGATTAGCTCCAATATTTTGTAAAACTCCTTGAATAAATCCAGGTGCGGCTGTACCGCTATCTGCTCTGATGATTGCTTTTTTTAAATAAACTAAATTAGTATCTGTATTTATTCTATCCCACAAAAATCTTTGTGGTGGAGTTTCTAATAATTCTGTTTGATGAATAACCCCGTTGTATGCATGATTGTCTGCGTTTGTGATTCTTATATTATTTAACCAAAAACCATTCATAGAAGAAGGGTAGGTAACTAACCTTAATAATTCACTGATACTTGGAGCAGGATTGAAGGCAGTTGGATAAAAGAAATTCGGAAATCCTGATGAGAAATCTTTTGTGTAAATACTTTGAGGCATTGTATTGTATTGAACCAATGCAGCTGCTTGGTCTTTGGTAATTGCACTAGAAATAAATGTAGAGAATAAAACTTCAGGTGAACCGATGGGAATTAATCCGCCAGATTGTATATTGATAAATCTTTTCATGGCTTGATTGTTGGGAACAAACATTGTATAAGATCGGGCACTATCTGAAATCAAGGATAATTGTCCACCTTTAACGATTAAGGAATAATATAAACTATAATCTGGATTGCTCTTAATCATATCATTTAATAGTGAGCCATATTGAATTGGCTTAGTAGGTAGTTCTAATTGCTGAACGTCTTTGTTACAAGAAGTAAAAAGAAAGCTAGAAGAAATTAAAATTGCAGAAAAAAGTATTTTCAAATAATTCGTCATGGTTTGAAGATTAATATTAATAAACATTGTACCCTATACTTACATAATACAGTCCGCCAATATGAGGGTTTCCAACAGCATCGTAATAATATTGATTCAATAAATTATTAGCACCTAATTTTATTATTGATTTTGTTTTTGGTAGTTTATAATTTATTTGAGCATCTAAAATATTTACTGCTGGAAGTTTGTCATTTGCAAAATCTGATTCATAATTAATTGCATCTTGCCATTTATAATTTAGATTGAATCCTAATCTTTTTTTGGAACCTAAGCCTGTATTGGCAAAATACATATTCATTCTAAATTTCGGCGAATTAAAATAAGTAATAAATCCATCTGGAACATCTGTTAATTGATCAGATGAAATATTGATGCCTACAGCATAATTTTTTCTCATCCTATAATCTAAGCTAGTTCCAAATCCGTATGATTTTACTTTGTCTGTTGTATTTAAAGGAAGAGAATAAATTTTTATAGAAGTATCAGACATATTAGTTGGGATACCATCTTTAAATTGAACAAGAAGTTTTCTGGTGATAAAATCTTGATACTCGCCGTAGTAGCCAAAAAGGTCAATTAATAATTTTCCGCCAACAAGTAATCCTTTGTAACCTAGTTCGAATGAGGAAAGAGATTCTGGTTTTAAAGAGGAAACAGTATAAGGTGTATTAGCTCCGGCCATAAAACTTTCTAAGTCGTATAATTGATTTGTTTTTAAATTGTATTTTGAATCAAAGTATTCATTACAACCTAACAATCTTACATTGCTTCGTCCAACGCCTAAATCAACCCATTGTTGTTGATTAGATGGGAATCTATAGGCTGTTTGATAAGAAAATCTAAGATGATTGTATTCTGCTAATTTGTAAACTGCAGTTGCTCTGGGCGTGAATCTTCCTTTAAAATTTTGATTTTTGTCGTATCTGCCAGAAACTGTAATTTTTAAATCAGGATTAATATTTCTGGCTGCTTGAGCAAATAATCCATATTCAGCAGTTTTAATTGGATTGCCCGGTTGATCAGCAAATAAAGTGCCGTCTGAATTTAAACTATACTCTTTATAGTTACCTCCCACTAAAACATCTGCAAATTTAGATGTGAAGCGAGAAAGATTATAGCTTCCATCAACACAATATAAATCTGACCGATCAACAAGTAAAGCGCCTCCTTGAGAAATAGGAATTACTTTAATAGAGTCATATATTTTTTTGAATTGATCACTATTGTAGGAAGGTCTGCCAATATCGGCAAAAGCGCGAGCAGCTTGATGCGCATCGGCATCATTGCTTCCATTTAATCTGTAATTTAAATAGGTTGTGGTATAATCAATATACCATCCTTTTGGATTTTCATAATCATATACACTTGGTTTCCAAGCTTCGTTGGCAAGCCTGGTGGCAACTGTTGTGTTATAAGAATTACCAGCATCTTCTTGTGTGGTGTAGGCGCGCAGGTTCCAATTTGGATTGAGTAATTCTAATTTGTACTGGCCCATTTTAAAATTTCCAAGAGAGTATCTTTCACTTGCAGAGTAAACTGTATTTCCTGTGCCCCAATACCCAGCCATAATAGCTTCTGTCTTTTCATTTAACTTATAATGTAAAGAGCCGCTAAATTTATAATTTGCTGTAACGGGATTGATTAATTGATTTTCAGTGTAGCCGGTTCTCGATACATCAATTGGAGCACCATGATTTAATGTATCTATAAAATGTTGCAAAAATGGAGCAAGGGTAGTGGCAATTTTATCTAAAATATTTGATCTAATATCTATTGTAGTTTCATCACCGTATACATTAATGCCATCATAATTTGGATCTGTTTCTCTGTTGCCTGATTTTACATTGCCATTTGTAGCAGTTCTCAAATAATTTCTGTAGTCGGCTGCAACCCAATCTTTTGCTTGAATTAATTCAGCATTGAATTTAAATGCAAACTTTTCAGATATTTTTTTCGCCCAGCGAATTGTGGCATTATGATAATAAGAGGCCGTTCTTTCTTGATTATCAAAATTCATCATTCCTTCTTTTACAGACATTGATAAGCCTTGATATTTGAAAGGGTTTTTACTGGTTATTAATAAGGTTCCATTCATACCTCCTGGTCCATATAAGGCAGAAGAGGCGCCGGAAAGCAACTCCATATTATCTATATCCAGTTCACTTAGCCCTACCAGTGATGAAATAGGGAAATTTAAACCTGGAGCCTGATTGTCCATTCCGTCAACCAATTGATTAAATCTTGTATTTCCACTTGTGTTGAAACCTCTTGTGGTGGGGGTTTTGAATGTTAGAGAAGAGGTTGTCATATCTACACCTTTCATGGTGTTGAGTATGTCGTAATAATTTACACCTGTTGCATTTCTAATATTTGCAGCGTTAACTCTTTCAACAGAAACAGGAGATTCTAATATTTTTTCTGGAACTCTTGAGGCAGAAACTACAATTTCTTTTCCTAATGTGCTGGTTGGGATTATAAAGATATTATTCAAGGTAGCATCATTAACAATGACTTCGTTATTTTCGTAACCAATTGAACTGATTATAAGAGTTACAGGTAATTGAATATTATTGAATTTATAAAAACCTTTGTCATCTGTATAGGTTCCAATATTTTTTTCTTTTACAAATACAGAAACAGCTGAAATATTTTCTTTCGTAATGCTGTTTTTGATAACTCCAGTTAGATTTATCTTTTGGGCTTTTGTCTGAACTCTTAAAACTGTGAAAAGCAATATAAGGAATGTAAATATTTTTATATTTTTCATTGGCAATCGTTAATTAGATATATACAAAATATGAAATCATTTGAAAAAATCATGTTTTTAGTTTTAAACAATTGTTGAAATCTTACTTTAAACAACTTTTTTAGTAATCAACCTAAGAGATTAAATTTGTAATACTTTAAATTAATAATCAAATTCATGAGTCAATTTTCATTTCCTAATCAAACATCATTTTATAGTGGAAAAGTAAGAGATGTTTATACTATCAATGATAAATGGTTGGTAATGATTGCTAGCGACAGGATTTCTGCTTTTGATGTGATATTACCAGAACCCATTCCATTTAAAGGGCAGGTTTTAAATCAAATTGCAGCAAAAATGCTTGAGGCTTGTAGCGACATTTGTCCGCATTGGTTGCTTCATTCACCAGTACCCAATGCTAGTATAGGTAATAAATGTTCTCCTTTTAAAATAGAAATGGTGGTGAGGGGTAATCTAACAGGTCATTCTTGGAGGACCTATCAATCTGGTAAACGAATGTTATGTGGGGTGGAGATGCCACATGGAATGAAAGAAAATGATTTTTTCCCGACACCAATAATTACACCTTCCACAAAAGCTTCAGAAGGTCATGATGAAGATATTAGCAAAGACGAAATCATTCAACAAAAAATCACTACAGCTTCTGAATGGGAAATATTAAGTCAATACGCTTTGGCTTTGTTTCAAAGAGGAAAAGCTTTAGCTGATAAAAATGGATTAATTCTTGCAGATACAAAATATGAATTTGGAATTTTAAATGATAAAATTTACTTGATGGATGAAATTCATACACCTGATTCATCAAGATATTTTATTAAAGATGGTTTTGAAGAAAGACAAATAAACGGAGAACGACAAAAACAATTGAGTAAAGAATTTGTGAGAGAGTGGCTTATTCAAAATAACTTTATGGGTAAAGAAGGACAGGTTGTACCTACTA
>CANGGD010000120.1 GCA_947453295.1 Chitinophagaceae bacterium
ACACTTTCCATTTGTCATTGATACCATCTCCATTTGGACTAAAAGCATTTCTTACTTTAATACAGAATGGGATAACAACAACGTTTAGAGTATCTGCATTTTTACAACCAAAAGCTGATTTGTAAGCTAAAGTATACATTGTAGTTACTTCAGGCTTAACCAATGGACTTGTGCTATGTAAGTCAGTCAAAGTAATATCTAATGGTTCTGAAGACCATGTTAAACTATCTCCGCCAATTAATATTGGAGTTAATTGAATATCTCTTCCTAATACGATACTTGTATCATTTCCTAAGTCAACAACTACAGGCGGCTCGTATCTTGCAGTGATGGACACAGTGTCAATTCCATGAATTAATGAAGCAGTATCAAGGCTAGTAAATTCTGGATGATCAAATGGAGCATAGCTAGACTTGATGATGTATTGACCTGAATCATAAGCAGGATGAACATTTCTAAAGTTTACTCCTAATGTACCATTTGTAATGCTAGCCGTATCTCCTGTTGATAAAAGATGACCGTTAACATCAAAAAGTTCTACTTTACGTAACAAAGACGCTCCACTTGTTGGAACAAATCTCCAACTTTCATTCATTCCAATATTACCCCAAGCTGGTCCAGCTGATGTTCTTCCTGGCGCCATAATTCCTTTAGTTTTATCGAAATTTTGTAAACCAATCATTTTTCTTCCTTGGTTCCAACCTGCACATTGTTGTACATCGTTTACGAAAACCTCAATAATACCTAAACTTTCATACAAAACGATTTGATGTGTATTTTCAATTAAACTGTTACATGCAGTGCTGAATAAAGGTTCTTTGAAATAGCTCAGGATAAATCTTCTGTGAGGTGCAGTTCCTACAACATCATATTTAATTTGACGTGTTGGAGATGTAGTAACAGAGGGATCTAAATCATGAAACACGCCCATTATCAAAGATCTGTCGTATCCTGCACTAGGAACATTTCCAGCTGTGCGTTGGTCCCAATGAGAATACAAAGTTGCATTAGTTATATCAAATGATAAATACCCATTTGTACTAACTACTAACTTGTCATAAGGTGAAGCAGGATCTCCATAAAAAGGAAACTTGAAAGGCAGAGTGTAAACGTCTGAATAACGATCATCAATAGCAATTGTTACAGGATTACCTGGAGTATTAGTTTGTGCATATTGGATGAAACAATCTTGAGCAGATGCTCCACTGATAGGATTTACCTCATAGTCTGAACCAAATTGCTTAACATTTGGAACTTTTGCAACTAAAGTAAAAGAGTCATTAGGGCATAATCTAACAATCGTATCTTTTGTACATTTAAACGAGAAACTACTTTGAGCAGATACTTTTGAGGCCGCTGCTGTTAGAATTACCAAACCAATTAAAAATATTTTTTTCATATTGTAAACTTTTAAATTTTTGAATGTTTTTGATGGAATAATACTAATTTATATCATACTGAAGTCCTATTTCATGAGCACCATTACCACCAATTGGATTCTTGTAATAATCATACGCATAGCAAACACTATATCTTTGTTTGATTTTTACCCCAGTTTGTAAACTTACAAATTGATGTACTCTTTTATTTACTACAAACCACAATTTGTTTAAGTAATCAACCTTTACTCCCATATCGAAATCTGAAGGCGCATTTTCAACTATTCTGTACATGAAATTTGGAATCACATAGATATCCTCCCCAGTTTTAATTTTATAGCTACCTGTTAAATTGTAGTGACGATATAATTTACCAGATAAAGTTGAATTAGGAACATCAGCCAAAGATAATTTTGAACTCATTAACTGACTAACGGCTAGGCCTACTGTATAATTGTTTACATTCCAATATACCCCTGCACCCGCATCAAATACAAACTTGTTGTTACTTCCGCCTAAAACAGGATCAGTTTCACCTGAACCATTTAAAGCATCAGTGATTTTAGATTTGTCTAAAGAATATTGAATTCCTCTCAACTCTAATCCAAAAGATAAAATACCTTCTTGGAAAGTTGGTATTTGGTAAGAATAAGCAACTTGAGCTCCTGTTCTACTTGTAGGACCTGTTTGGTCTTTATACAAATAAGTACTAATACCTGAATTGAAATTGTCTAAAATGAAATCAGCATAAACCATAGTTGTTTTCGGATTTCCAGGAAAATCTGACCACATACTTCTGTTGGTTACACCAACAAAACTTCTTTCAGACATTCCAGCAGCTGCAGGATTGTACATAGAATTGTGTTGTAAATACTGGCTCATAAAATGAAGCTGTTGAGCATTCGCAATTTGAGAAGCGCCAATAATTGCAAGCGCGAGTAAAATTTTTTTCATATCAATTATTAATTGGTGACCGAAAAACAACAAATAATTTTTAGTTAGTAGTTTAGTATTCGTTGTTAAAGATTGGCTAAATTAAAATAAATAATTAATTCAACAATATATTTTTTTCAAATTAATACCTCTTATTTCTTTTAGCTTAAAAACCACCTCGTTTTCACGCACTTTTGGCGTATGAAATTGAATGCCGGAAAAAAGGTTGATTTCTTTACTGTTTACAATGCATTGGCATTGTTTCAACACCATCATCACCTCATTTATGTAATTGTAATCAAATTCTACAAAATACGCTTCCAACAAGGGTTTCTGCACAATTGGAGTGGTTTGCAAGGCTAAAGAACTTGCTGTTTTGTAGGCATTGATTAACCCAGGTACGCCTAACAAAGTACCTCCAAAGTAACGGGTTACGACAATGGCAATATTGATTAAGTTTTTACTATCTATTTGTCCTAAAATTGGCTTCCCTGCTGATCCTGAAGGCTCTCCATCGTCATTTACCCTAAAATTGTCGCCTTTTGTACCTAATCTGTAAGCAAAACAATGGTGAACCGCCTTGGCGTGCTCCTTTTTTATAGCCGTCAATTGAATTTTAAATTCTTCTGCATTATTTATAGGAAAAGCTGATGCTATGAATTTACTGCCTCTGTCTTTAAACTCTGCGATTGAACTTTTTTCAATTGTATTGTAATTATCCATGCTAATCTCTCTGTTTATTAATCATAAAAAATACTTCATCTCCTACTAATTGAAAACGCTCTTTTATTTCAGCATTTACAATAGAAGGGGCTTGAATTCCATTCGATAATTCCAAATTTGTATTGGTAATTATCCTCGCCTCATCCCAGGTGTTTGTTTGAATAAATGTGTTAAGCAACTTAGCGCCTCCTTCCACAATTAATGACGAAACCCCTTTTTTATACAGCTTTTCAAGCAATTGTGAAATAAAATCGAGTGAAGAGTCGAGTTTTATATATTCATTAATTCCTTCTGTTTTTTCTTCTAAAAAATTAAAAATAATGGTAGGTGCAGATTGATCAAGCAAGTTGCTGTTTTGAGGAAGTTGTAAGTTTTTATCTATACAAATGCGTAAAGGATTTTTTCCTTTAACAAGCCTCGTTGTCAATTGGGGATTATCTTTTATTGCGGTATGGGTTCCAACTAAAATAGCAGCTTCTTCGCTTCGCCATTGATGAACCAATTGATTTGAATAAGCGTTGCTGATTTTAAAATTGCTGGAATTGTCTAAGGCGATAAATCTATCTTTTGATTGGGCCCATTTTAAAATAATATAGGGTCTTTTTTGTTGACGATAAGTGAAAAATCTTTTGTTTAGCTCAATAGCTTCTTTTTCTAGCACACCTACTATCACTTCAATGCCAGTCGCTTTTAATTTTTCAATGCCAGTACCATTTACTTTTTCAAAAGGATCTTTGCAAGCGACGACAACTTTTTGTATTCCGTTTTTAATGATTAAGTCTGTGCACGGAGGAGTTTTGCCATGATGATTACAAGGCTCTAATGAAACAAATAAAGTGGATTGAGGAATATTTATTTTTTGCTCTGCACTTACGTTTTCTATACAATTTACCTCTGCATGAGGACCGCCATGAAATTCATGAAATCCTTCGCCAATAACTTTACCCTCATACACCAAAACTGCCCCTACCATTGGATTAGGCGAAACTTTCCCCAATCCCTTTTGAGCCAATTGGAGGCAACGATGCATGTATGTGTTCAAGTCATTCAATTCCGCAAAATTAAGCATCAAATATTTAATAGTAAGTTTGTAATCATGACTGCAGGCGAATTATATCGAAACTATTTGAAATTATTAAGTCCCATTTTTGGTGAAGGCGAAAGCTCAACAATTACAGCAATTGTTTTTGAAACCGTTGCCAATTGCAGTAGAATTGATATCATAACCAACCCTTCAACAATATTAGACGCGCAAATTGAAAACAAGCTATCTGTTTGTTTGGAGGAGCTATTACAACACAAACCAGTTCAGTATGTTTTAGGCGAAGCATTGTTTTGCAAATTAAAATTTGAAGTGGATGAAAGTGTTTTAATTCCAAGACCAGAAACAGAAGAGCTTGTTGCTGAAGTAATTCAATTTGCAAAAACAAAAAACCAATCATCTATTTTAGAAATAGGCACAGGAAGTGGATGTATTGCTATTTCTATAAAAAAAAATGTGCCGCATTGTTTAATGACATCTGTTGATATTAGTAAATACGCCCTTGAAACAGCCAAAAAAAACGCGTTGTTGAATAAAGTTGATATCAATTTTATGGAGATGGATTTTTTAAATACTGAGAATCAGATTCAACTAGAAATGTATGATGTAATTGTTAGCAATCCGCCATACATACCTATTTCTCAAAAGGCTGAAATGGATAAGCATGTTACTGATTTTGAGCCCAACAATGCTCTTTTTGTGTCAGATGAAAACCCATTGATTTTTTATGAGGCGATTGTTGAATTTTGTGTACCGAATTTAAAACAAGAAGGAAAGGTTTTTCTTGAAATACATGAGCTTTTTGGAGAAGCTGTAAAAGAATTATTTCATCAACATAAGTTTGAGACAACGCTTTTGAAAGATATGTATGGAAAAGACAGAATTGTTATTGCTAGTCGGTTCCACTAACTGTTGCAGAAGTGCTGGCGCCTAATTTTTTGGCAACTTTCATTACCTTAACAATTTCTCCCCAATGTGATACAGAATCTGCATTAATAACCACTGCTGGTTTAATGCTGTCACCTTCTTTGATGTATTTTTTCAGAGCAGATTCCAGTGAGTCCGGATTGATTTTTTTGGACCCAATAAAAAAGTTTTTATCCTTATCGACGCTTACGACTACACTTTGTTTTTGTTTAGTATCGCTTTTTGATTTTGGGACTGATAATTTAATAACATTAGGATTAGCCAAAGTGGAAATCATTAAAAAAAACATCAGCAAAATAAAAAGGATATCATTGAGTGGACCGGTGTCTACTTC
>CANGGD010000121.1 GCA_947453295.1 Chitinophagaceae bacterium
AGAAGGCATTTTTCCAAACAAACCAAAATTTGCAGCAACAAAAATTAATACAACTATTCCCAAGCCAATAAAAAATGTTTTCCAAAGTAATAAAACCGATTTAGACATGTTTGTATTAGGATTAATTATTTTTAAAATTTAGAAGGATATATTTTCTTAAGCAAACTCTTGTATCCATTTATATCTTTTGAATTTTTTAATAACTGTAAATTATTATCATCAATCACTATAAAAGAATATTGCGAAGCAGTTAACCAGGATACTTCATTGGTAGCAGCTTTTTTAATTTTATCATAAAATAAAATGGCAGCTTCTGTATTTATAAATCCGTTAAAAATTAACATTGATTTTTTACTATCAATATTGTCTCTTGTGATAGAAACTGTTGAGAAGTTGTATTGTTTATTAAATCTTGTAAATGCATTTTTTGCTTCATTAATATAAACACCATCAACTTGATCTAAAACCATAACCACAAATTTGGATGTTGTTGTATCCCATTGATATGTTCCATTTAAGTTGTCGGGTGAAACTTTTGGATTTATATTTTCTTTTGTTTTTGCATTATTTGAAACTGCTTTATTCTCTCTTTTTTTATTCAATACTTTTTTGGATTGAATATTCAAAGAATCTAAATTTAATTTAGTTAAATATTCTTCGATTTGCGTTTTACTCTTTATTGCTATTATTAATGTTTGAGCTCTTTCTGTTATTATAGAATTAGGATAATTATTAGTAATGTCGTAAAGCATATCTAATGCATATTCAACATTATCGCATTTGATTGAGTATATAGCCCACATATATAACATCTGTGGAGACCAATAATGATCGCCAAATTCGCATTCCATATTTTCTTTTAATACCAATGCAGAATCATATTGCTCCTGAATAAAGAAATTATACACTTTTTCATATTGTGTTTCAAATGCTGGATTGTTTTTCCAAGGTTGAAGATCGGCCGGATTGCTTAACATTCTTGCATAAACAGATAATGGGAATTGGTTGATGAGCAAATTTTTATAGTAAGCAGCCATTTTAAAATCACCTAATTTATCATAGCAATGATACATTCCAAGATAAATTTTTCCATTTTCTAAACTATCAGGAAATCTTTTTAAATGCTCTTGATAGTAAACAATTGATTCTGTAAAATCTAACAATTCCAATTCAAGTAATTGCGAAGCTGACAATAAAGCTTGTGAAATCTTTTTATTGCTTTCTGTTTTTGCTTCTTGTGTAATTGGAAGATTAGACAATAACGCATCATAGGAATTTTCAATTGGCTTTCCTAATGATGAATCAACAGATGATGTAGAAATATCTCCCGGAGCATCTAAATTACTGATTCCTGAAAATGAGCTAGCTGATTTTCTACGCCAATTGTCTGCATTATCTCTTTGTCCCCATCTATTAATAAACTCGCTAAAGCCTCTAGATTTAAGGGAGTTGTTATAAAAGTACCATTCTCCTTTTGTGTTATCTGCAAATAAATCTAAGCTGGTTTCTTTTTTATTATCAAAAAATATATCAACAGATTTGTTGCTTTTTTTATCTCTTTTAAAGTCTTCAACTTTTCTTAATTTTTTGGATAATTTTTTTAAAAAAGCATCCCTTGAATCAGGATCTAAGAGGGCGATTTTTTGAAGACTATCTTCTGTTTGTATAATTAAAATTTGAGAAGCCAGTTTTTGAAGTGTATTCTTTCTATTACTAATTTGAGTAGAGTCATCATCGGCGCTTAATAAAGCTATATCAACACTATCATAATGAATGGCAGCGTCCTGATATTTTTTTTGAGAATAGTTTATGGCGCCTAAAGCAAGATGAGATTTAGATCTAAACAAGGCATTATTTTCATTGAATTGCAAACTCTTTTTAAAAAAAATAACCGCATTGGTTGTATCTGGTTTTTTCATGCACAATTCTCCAGCACTATGATAAATAATATCTCTGTAAGTTTCATATTTATCTCTTTTAGCCATTGATGAGAGCTTGACTACACACTTTGCCAACTCGACTGTATCTACTCTTGTACGAAGCATTTTTGCTTTATTCAAATTTGCATAAATATCTAGAAGTGGGTCAATGGTTCCTTTAGAAGCTTGTTGATAATAAAAACTCGCTTTATTAAAATCACCAATTAACTCATACAACTGAGCCAATAAAAATTTTTGTCTGGCTCTATCATTTCTATTGTCAAAACTTTTCATCCCCTTTTCAAGATAAAAAGCAGAACTATCATAAATATTTTGTTTAAAATACCAATATGATTTTACTTCAAGTAATTCATCTTGCAATCTTTTGGGCAAATTGGGATCATGTTGCAAAATATTAATCATTCCTGCAGCTTCGCCTTGCTTGTCTTGTTCAATAAATGCCCTTATCATCCATATTAAAGCGTCATTTCTGCTCGGAGGTAATTTGGTGATTTTTTTATACCATTTCTTTTTTTCCGAATCTGCAATAGACATTATTTTAGATTGAGCATTTTGATTTTCACCAATAATCCTGCTCTCCTCCTCATCTTTCTTTCTAGGAAATAAATTATAGTTTATAAATTGAAAAGTTAATGCCGCAGAGTCAAAATTTTTTTTGAAAAAATAAGCTTTGCCAAGAAGTAGATACATATTGTCTACCCAATCCGTTCTTAAATCATGAATTAAAATAGCAGTTGCGCATTTAAATAATACAGAATCTAAATCTTTGCTTTGTGAAGCAGTATTCTCAAACTTGTAAGGATAGAAAGTTAATAATTTTGTATAATCATCATTTTGATTTTCCTTAGCATTCTCAATTACTCGATTAATGATAACATTAGCATTATAATAATAATTGTAGTGTGTAATGGAATTCTGCACAAAATGGCGCCAATAGGTAAACTTTTTATTGGCTGTTTTTTCAGAAGCCAATAATCTGTCTTCATACATTGGGGGCTTTTCTTGTTTTCCAATTAAGTCGAATGTCCATTTGGGCTGAGATAAAACAATCGTCGAGAGCATTGTTAATACTATTACACAAAGAAATTTATGGGCCCTCAATGTTTCCATCAAAAAAATTAAAGATTGATTAAAATTAATCGTGATAAATATCGGATTTTTTTTCAACTCTGCAATCAAAATTAACTTGTAATCACAACTTTAACTCATTTTATATAAAAAGTTAATCAAAGTCATTTCTTCCTTAATTTTAGTATAACTTTCAAAAAATAAATAATCCCTTTTAAAATTTAATAATGGATAACAAAGAAATAACTAACAGACTTAAAAGGCTCAGAAATAAATATAAATTAATCATAATAAATGAGGACAGTTTTGAAGAAGTGATTAATTTCAAATTAAGCAGAATGAGTGTATATATAGGGCTAAGTTCTTTATTTGTAATGATGATAATCTTTACCACCACCCTTATTGTATTTACTCCCATAAAATATTATTTACCGGGTTCTGGATACGGAAATGTAAAACAGATAAGAACACTAAAACAATTAAAGCTGAAGACCGATTCTATGCAACTGGCCTTAGATCAGCAAGCCGTATTTAATGATAATTTAAAAAAAATACTATCTGGAAAGCCAATTAAATTAGACACTAATAAAATTAAGATGCCTAAGTTGGATAATATTGATGAATAAATATGTATTTAACTTGCAAGAGCTCTTCAACATTAATAAATACTACTTAATTTTGCTATGCTTAGCGAATTTCTTGGACTTGTTTTATTCTAATGCAGATTCAATTCCCCTATCGCAAGGTTTCATTTTAAATACTTAATCTTTTATGGAAGTAAAAAAAATTACAACCAATACCTTACAGAAAATGAAAGCTAATGGAGAAAAGATTTCCATGATAACTGCTTATGATTTTTCTTTTGGAAAATTATTTGACAAAGCGGGAATTGACATTATACTTGTGGGAGACAGCGCTAGTAATGTAATGGCTGGACATGTAACCACCTTGCCAATAACTTTGGATCAAATGATTTATCATGCTCAAAGTGTGGTTAGAGGTATTGAAAGGTGCTTAGTTGTTGTGGATATGCCCTTTGGCTCATATCAAGGTAATTCAAAAGAAGCACTCAATTCGGCTATTAGAATTATGAAAGAAACAGGTGGGCATTCGGTAAAATTAGAAGGTGGTGAAGAAGTTGTTGAATCCATAAAAAGAATAGTGGGAACAGGCATTCCTGTAATGGGACATCTTGGTTTAACCCCACAAAGTATTTATCAATTTGGAACGTATACAGTAAGAGCAAAAGAAGAAGAAGAAGCTAATAAATTAAAAAGAGATGCGCTTCTATTACAAGAAGCTGGCTGCTTTGCAATTGTTCTAGAAAAAATTCCTGCATCATTAGCCAAGGAAGTTTCAGAAAGCATTCACATTCCTACAATCGGTATTGGTGCTGGTGGTAGTTGCGATGGGCAAGTTTTAGTGATGCACGATATGCTTGGAATAAATAATGAATTTAAACCAAGATTCTTAAGACAATATTTAAATCTTCATGATCAAATAGACTCGGCAGTAAAGCAATATATCTCAGATGTTAAGTCTTCTGATTTTCCTAATGAAAAAGAACAATACTAATGATTATTTTTACTTCCAATAATATGCATAAAAAAAAGCTGTTTTTTTTTATTGTTGCTGTAACACTACTTCAATTTAAAATAAATTGTTTTGCACAACAAGTATCTACGTTAGATTCATTCAACATAACCTGCCAGAGAACATTTCAGAAAAATCAAACAAGTGGAAGAGATATTATTGTATTGAATAGTTCTTATTTTGAGAAGACTGCTTTTGTTTCTATTGATGACATTTTAAAATACCAGGGATCAATTGAAGTACAACAAAGAGGGCCCGCTGGTTCTCAAGCAGATATTATTATAAGAGGCGGCACGTTTCAGCAGATTTTAATATTGTTAGATGGTGTTAAATTAAATGACCCCTTAACCGGGCACTTCTCAGGTTATATACCAATACCAGCTTCTGAAATTGAAAGGATTGAAATTGTGAAAGGCCCTTCCGCTGCAATGTATGGCGCTGAAGCTGTTGGCGGCGTAATCAATATAATAAGTAAAACATTTTTCAATTTGAAAAAAGAGAAAAGTAAAAATGTCGTTTTAGGTGCAACAATTGGTGAGTATAATTTATTGCACGCAAATGCTTCATTATTTCTAACAAATAAGAACTTGAACGCTTCAATATCCGCTTCTACTAATAATACAGATGGTCAATTGTTAAGAACAAAAAACAGAGGTTATTATCATAATAATGTAATTAGCGGAAGTATTCATTATGCCTTAAAAAAGAAT
>CANGGD010000122.1 GCA_947453295.1 Chitinophagaceae bacterium
AGGTCACATTCAAATGTTTGTTGATGATAATAAAATTATTGATTGGCAGGATGATGGAGTTAAATATGGCAAAGTAATAGAAGATGGAAAAATGGGATTCAGGCAAATGAGATGGACTAATTTCTCCTATGATAATTTTAAGGTTTGGGAATTAAAATCAAATAAAAAACAATGTATAAAATGACAAAAAAACAAATTTCAATTATTCTAACCGGATTAGTTTCATCAATTGTTTTAATCTTTTTATTTTCTTTTAAAAGTAAAGAGTTTAAAAATCGTAATGTTATATCAAATCCTAGTTTAGTAAATAAAAAAATAGAAATAATAAATAAAAATAAAGTAGTTAATAAACTTGATAAACATATCATTAAAAGCAATTCAAATAAAATATCAGATAAAAGACCTGATATTCTTTTTTTTCTTGCAGATGATATGATGTCTATCGCATGTGAGCCATATGGTAACTTAGATGTTCGTACTCCCAATTTATTAAAGTTATCTCAAGAAGGGATGTGTTTTGATAATATGAACAACGCAACTGCCATGTGCGGACCAACAAGACAAAGTTTATATACAGGACTATTTCCTGTAAAAAATGGTTCTTATCCAAATCATGCTCAAGTGTATGAAAATATAATTAGCATTGTACAAGATTTCACCAAAATAGGCTATCGTGTGGGGCTAATTGGCAAACAACATTACGCACCCTTGGAAAACTTTCCTTTTGAATATTTAGGAGGTAGAAATAGTGATAATGGCGATGGTATTGATATACAATTAGAAGATGCAGAAAAATTTATCAATAAAGATAAAACCAAACCTTATTTATTAATTGTTGCAATTAATCAACCTCATTCTCCTTGGAATAGAGGCGACCAATCAAAGTATAATGCTAAAACTGTAAAAGTTCCACCATTTATTGTTGATACAAAAGAAACTAGATCTGCATTAGTAAGATATTATGCCGAAATTACTTATGCCGATAGTTTAGTTGGTGTTTCAATGGATATAGTTGAAAGAAATAAAAATAAGGATAATACGCTTTTTATTTTTGCTAGTGAACATGGCTCATCACTTCCTTTTGGAAAATGGACTTGCTATAATATGGGATTAAAATCTGCATTTATAGCAAGATGGCCCAATGTAATTAAGCCTAAAACAAGAACTGATATTTTAGCGCAGTACATTGATGTGTTACCAACATTATATGAATGTGCAGGTGGTGATCCTAAAACTTTGAGAGGTGATAAAAACCAAAAAATGCAATTAGATGGTACTAGTTTTTTTGAAACATTTAAAGGAAAAAACCTTGAAATTAGAAAATATGTTTATGGCGTTCAAACAACTCGAGGTATCGCAAATGGATCTGATAATTATCCTGTAAGATCTATTCAAGATCATCAGTATAAATTAATTTGGAACTTAAATTACAACGATGAATTTTTAAGTTCTTCCTCCAAACACGGAAATAAATTATATGAATCTTGGTTTGATGAAAGTAATGTTTCTAATAGTGATATTGAACATGCTAAATTATATAGAAATAGACCTGAGTTTGAATTCTACGATATAAAAAATGACCCTTACGAACTTAAGAATTTATACAATCAAACTTCAAACAATAAAATCAAAGACAAATTATTTACAGATTTAAAAATATGGATGAATGAACAAGGGGATAAAGGAATAGAAACGGAATGGAAAGCTTTAACCAGATTCAAAGGAGACACAACCAATTGGAAAAAAGGTTCTGATTAATAAAATTTAAAACTTTTTTAATAGACTCTGCCTGTGATTTTCACAGGCATTTTTTTATTTCAAAAATGATTGAAGTCATTTGATACAATAAATATTGAAGTTAAATTCAAAAGTATAAATTTAAACTTTTCAAAATGAAAAATAGTGTACAAAAAATTCAAAAAAATGAAATGCTCGAAAAATCAAAAACTGGAATTTTCGGATTTGATGATATAACATTCGGTGGTCTGCCTAAAAGCAGACCAACACTTATTGTTGGAGGGATAGGATCGGGTAAAACTTTTATGTCAATGCTATTTATTTTAAACGGAATATCTGATTTTAAAGAAAATGGAGTCTTCATGACTTTTGAAGAAAGATCTGATGAATTAATTACAAACTTTTCCAATTTAAAATATGATATTAATGAATACTTAGAAAAAAAGAATTTATATTTTGAACATCTTCACATCGGACAATATGAATTACATGAATCCGGTAAATATAATATTGAAGGATTATTTGTAAGAATTGAACAAGCAATCAAAATAACAAATGCAAAACGTATTGTATTAGACTCATTAGACACATTATTTAGTAACCTTGATATTTCCCTTCTACGATCAGAATTTAAAAGATTATTTTCATGGCTTAAAGAAAAAAATATCACAGCTATTATTACAGCTGAAGTGGGTGATATTTACTTAACCAGATTAGGTTTAGAAGAAAATGTTGCTGATTGTGTAATAGAACTTAGTAATAGAATTACAAATCAAATTTCAACAAGAAGACTTCGTATTTTAAAATACAGAGGCTCATACCATGCCAATAATGAATACCCATTTATTTTAGATATGAATGGAATCTACATTTTCCCTTTGGCAACACAATCTTATAATTTTGAAATAACAACCGAAAGGATATCAAGTGGAATAACAAAATTGGATCAGATGTTAGAAAATAAAGGTTTCTATTTAGGTAGCAGTATTTTGATATCAGGTTCTGCTGGCACAGGAAAAACAAGTATAGCAGCAACATTTAGTAGAAGCATTTGTAATTTAAATAAAATATGCTTGTATTGTGCATTTGAAGAGGCTCCCAATCAAATTCTAAGAAATATGAAATCCATTGGAATCGATTTGGAAAAATATACTCAAAATAAATTATTACATTTTTATTATGCAAGACCCAGTTTGCAAAATTTGGAATTGCATTTTATGGGTATTAAAGAAATGATTAATCAAGTTAATCCTAGTGTAATAATTCTAGATCCGATTACCAATTTGATGACAGAAGGGCCAAGTAGCGATATTAGAAGTATGTTAACAAGGTTCATCGATTATTTAAAGACAAAAAAAATAACGGTTATGTTTAATGCGGCAATTACAATAGGTACTATTGCTACAAATCCAAGCGATGAAGGTATTTCTTCAATGGTAGATACATGGTTAATGTTAGAAGACGCAAAATTTAACAATAAAAGAATGTCTAGTTTTTATGTAATGAAATCTAGGGGAATGAATCATTCAAAAAATGAAATGAGTTTTGTATTAAGTGATAATGGTATTGAAATATTTGAGAAACAAACTAATCAAAATAATAAATTAATCAAGGAAAATATGAGCCCACAAGTTGTTGCCGAATTGTAATCAGCTATACTGAAATTGATTATTAAAAATGGAATTAAATGAGCAAAAAAAATAGAGTAGTAGAACAAATAAAAAATAATACTGAAAAAAAATATTTTTTTGAATTGTTTATTTATAAAAACACTGTGCTTTCTAAAAATGCAATAACTAACATTAAATCAATTCTGAACAAATATTTAAAAAATAAATTTCAATTGATAATTACGGATGTTGATAAATTACCTGAAGCCGCTATTAAAGAAGATATTCTAATAATGCCTATTTTAATAAAGAGAAATCCTAAGCCGGAAATCAGAATTATAGGGGACTTCACTAATCCCAAAAATATTTTAAAAGAACTATTAATAAATTGATTTTGGAAAAGAATTATAATAAAGAGTTGGATTTTATTTTAGAACAATTGATTATTGAGTATCAAAATTCATATCAAGGAGTGAATTTTTATACAGATGATAAAATATATACTACCAAAGAAAAAATGAATGATCTTGTTAAAGAAAAATTCAAATTAAAAGATTGGGAAGTTAATATTCTATTTTATAAATTATTTATAGATCATTATGTCAAAACAGTTGATCCATTAATTATTTCAATCGATGGATTGGTTTTTAGAAATAATGGGGGATATGTTCAAAAGGTTATTTCTGCAGAAAAAGAAACAATGAGAATACAAAAAGTTGAAAATGATTTTAAAAGATATTCATTCTATTTAATGTTATTTACTGCTATTGTTGCATTAGGAACAGTAATTTCTGCCTGGTTTTTTTTCATTGAAATTTGGAAGCATTATTTTCATTAACAGAATTC
The DNA here is from genome assembly GCA_947453295.1 of Chitinophagaceae bacterium. Classification (GTDB taxonomy): domain Bacteria; phylum Bacteroidota; class Bacteroidia; order Chitinophagales; family Chitinophagaceae; genus Ferruginibacter. The sequence continues at coordinate 4,194 of CANGGD010000122.1, forward strand.
TATTCAAAACCCTTTAGTTCATTAAGATCTCTTCTCAACCAGTTTTCAGAAGGATAATAAGCATTTTTATCAATTGTATGTATTGCGTATGCTTGTCTAGATTTGTTACTAGTATTAGGCAAACTGTAATGTGGTAATAAACCGTTTAATACAATACAAGCTCCTTTTTTGACTTCTAAAGGAATCATGCCATCTGTAGTAAATTCATCATTATTAAATTGGTGCATTTCAGTGCTATTGTCATCTTTTCTTTTAAACCAAGATCTTAAGGATGTTTTATGTCCACCAATCATTGCCCACATACATCCATTATCAATAGTCGCGTCTTCTAAAGCAAACCAAAAACCTATACATGAATTTGGTTCGGTATACAAAAAACTTGAGTCTTGATGAATATCAACTACACCACCAATTTTAGCATGCTTTAATATTAACATGCTTTGTATAATAACATGATTATTTAGTCCTAATTCATTTATTAGCGTTTTCATTTTAGGAGATCTTGAAAATTGATTAAAAACAGGATCTATGTCATGAAGCGCATGACCAATTTTATTTAAAGAATGGAATAAGTCTTTTGTTAATTTGCCCTCACCATCAAAAGCATCTTTTTCAAAAAAATAGGAAATTTTGTCTCCAGAATTTAAAAAGTAATCGTCAGTAGTTTTTGCTTGTTCTGATGTTTGAAATACAGATGGGTGTCCTTTAAAATCATATTGGCTAGAAAGTAACTGACCTTGACGCATGAGGTTATCACACATTTCATCTGAATTAAAGGATTCAATTACAAGAAATCCATCAGTTTCGAATTTGTCTTTTACTATCATTGAAACAAGTTTATTTAGTAAATTTAATAAATAGTTTAAATAATGATTGAAAATAAAATATTATGTTTTATCATTGACATTAATTATAATTAATTAAATTTTTATGAAGAATCGAATTATTAGATTGTTATGCCTTTTTTTATCAGTATCATTAATTTTAATGAGTTGCAAAAACAAACCCATCTTAAAATATCAATTAACATTAAATGATGGTTATTCTAATAACTATGAATATTTTAGTGGAGATACTGTACATGTTTTTTCGAGAAATGAAACATCAAACGAATTG
>CANGGD010000123.1 GCA_947453295.1 Chitinophagaceae bacterium
ATCTGCCTCTATGAGCCATTCCAATTACAATTTCTTCTACCTGATTGTTAGATGCGACATTCAGAATTGCATCTAATGCAGCAATTGTAGTTTCTCCTCCTTCTAAGCTAAATCTTTTTTGACCTATATATTTAGTATGTAAAAACTTTTCAAACATTACACCTTCATTCAATTTTTGAAGGATTCTTTTCTTTTGATCAATTGGAATAGGTTGTGTCATTTTTTGTTCAACACTTTGAATAAGCCAATCGATTTTTTTGTTATCAGTTATAGATCCAAAGTCAACACCAATATGATTCGTGTAACAATTTTGAAGATAAGTAAGGATGTTTTTTAAAGAAGATTTTCCCAGCCCTAATGAATTACCTACTTCAAATTCTAATTCAAGATCAGCATCATCAAGTCCAAAATAACTAAGTTCCAGATTTGCATTTCTATTTTTTCTAGGACGAATAGGATTAGTAGTTGCGACCAGATGTCCTTTTTTTCTATATGCTTCAATGAGTTGAAAAACCGCTAACTCTTTTGAAAGTTGAGTATTAGAAACAGATTGACTAGAGGAAGATGGACTTTTAGAAGCCATTTGATTATTCACTGCAAAATCAAATCCTTCAAAAAACTTTTTGAATTCCTGATCAACACTTGCCGGATCCTTTAGGTAATCATTATAAAGGTTTTCTACATAACTTGGGTGCGAATTGGTAATAAATTGAAAGTCCTTCATTTGCGGGTTACTATTTATATATTGCTTTAAATTGATAAAAATATGTGCAAATATCGGCTTAAAACTTAAGAAATCGAGTTGAATTTTCGAAAAAAACAAGGCCTTTTTATATTAACTGTCAATAATTTCAAGAAAAAAAACAAAAAAAAATAAAAATTATTAAAGTCATTTGTTATCTTTGCCACCCAAAAAAAAAATAAATGGCAAATCACGCAGCTACCAAAAAAGATGTACGTCAGAGTGCAAAACGCAACGAACGCAATCGTTATTACGGAAAAACAACAAGAAATGCAATTCGCGATATCAAAGCAATTGATGAAAAAGATAAAGCAGCTGAGCAATTGCCAACTGTATCTTCTATGATTGACAAATTAGCAAGAAGAGGTACAATTCACAAAAACAAAGCAGCGAATTTAAAAAGAAAATTAGCCTTAAGAGTAAATGCTTTAGGAAATAAATAAATATTTTTTAAGAAAATGAGAAGGTCTGTCAAAAGCAGACCTTTTTTTATTTGAAAGAGATATTATAAAAAAAGAGTTGGAAGGGTGTTTAAATTTAAATAAAAACATTATCTTCGCACCCCCTAAAAAAATTTTAGGGTAATTATTTTTTTAACCAATTAAAAACAGGGAAATGAGCAACTACGAATTGATGGTGATTTTCACCCCTGTGCTTTCTGATGAAGATTATAAATCTACACAGAAAAAATACGAATCGCTTGTTAAAGAAAACGGTGGTTCTGTAGTGCACACAAAACAATGGGGATTAAAATCACTGGCGTATCCAATTGCCAAGAAGACTACAGGTCTTTATTGGGTTATGGAATACAGTGCGCCAACCAGCTTCAATGAAAAGTTGAAAATTCAACTTTTGCGTGACGAAAATGTAATGCGTCACATGTTCACTGTACTCGATAAATACGCCGTTGAGTACAATGCCAAAAAGAGAAGTGGTGTACAACATTCTAAAAACGAAAAAGCGGAGGTACTTTAATCATGGCAAAAGCAAACGAAATCAAATATTTGACAGCCATTAAGGCCGATAATAGACCAAAAAAATATTGCCGCTTCAAAAAAATGGGTCTTCATTATATTGATTATAAAGATGGCGATTTTTTGAAAAAGTTTTTAAATGAACAAGGCAAATTATTACCTCGTCGAATTACTGGTAACTCTTTGAAGTTTCAGCGCAAGGTAAGTCAGGCGGTAAAAAAAGCTCGTCAAATGGCTATTTTACCATACGTGACAGATTTAATGAAATAATTTTTTTCACCACCCTAACCCTAAATAAAAAAGGGGAAAGTCTTACACAACTGTGTGATTGGGTAAAAATGCTAATAAAATGCAGGTAATATTAATACAAGATGTAAACAATTTAGGTGGGGCAAATGAATTGGTAACTGTTAAGAATGGTTACGGACGTAACTATTTAATACCAATGAAATTGGCTGTTGAGGCAAGTCCAAGTAACCTAAAAATGTTAAATGAAAAATTAAAGCACCAAGCGAAGAAAGAAGCTAAATTATTAGCTGCAATCAACGATGTAATTGCTGTTTTAACAGAAGGAACACTTAGAATTGGTGCAAAAACCGGAACAAGTGGAAAGATATTTGGAAGTGTTACTTCAGTTCAAATTGCACGTGCAATTAAAGAACAAAAAGGTTATGAAATCGATCGTCGTCGCATTCAAATTGTAGATGATGTTAAAGAATTAGGTACTTATAAAGCGACAATTGACTTTGGTAATGGAACATTAACCGAAGTTGAATTTGAAGTAGTATCTGAATAATACGATTGCTTGTCTTAAGTCAACCACCCCATTGGGGTGGTTTTTTATTTTAAATAATTCTATCAATATTTTCACTTATTCAATAGTTTCTATTATCTTTACTAAGTATTAGTGGTTTTTTTATTTTCATTGTGACTGTTTTTTTCTTTTGAAAATCAAATCGTTTCATTGCATTTATAAAATCATTCATTTTTTTTAATTTTTTTAAACAGTTTTTTACAATGAACATTTATGTTGGAAATCTCAGCTGGTCTATGACTGATGAAGATTTAACGAATCTATTTACTGAGTACGGTACAGTAATCAGTGGCAAAATTTTAAAGGACAAAATGAGCGGCCGTAGCAAGGGCTTTGGTTTTGTTGAAATGGAAGATGACGAAGCAGCTAAAACTGCAATCGCTAACCTAAACGAAACAGAAGTACAAGGTCGTAAGTTGATCGTTAATGAATCTCAACCTCGTCCAGAAGGTGAATACAAAAAGCGTCCAGGTGGCGGTTTTGGTGGTAACCGTGGCGGTGGCGGCGGAAGCAGAGGTGGTTATGGCGGCGGCGGTGGAAATCGCGGTGGTGGTTATGGCGGCGGAAACCGTAGTGGTGGAAGCGGTGGATACAATAGAGATTTTTAATCTTCATTCATTTACTACAACCATATTCGAAGCCTTCAATAATTTGAAGGCTTTTTTATTTATTGATTTCACTAGTGAAATGAAAATGGATATCAGGATTATTGGTTATTTCTGTATTCAAAAACCATTCGCTTTGTGCTAAGTAAACTACATTACCGTCTTTATCTTCGGCAATATTTGCTTGTTTGTATTTAGTAAACTCGTCCAATTTTTTAGGATCTTTTGAAGTTAACCAACAAGCTTTATAAAATGGCAAGCTGTTCATTTGAACAGAAGCTCCATATTCTTGTAATAATCTGTATTGTATCACTTCAAATTGAAGTTCTCCTACGCAACCAATTATTTTTTTATTTCCTCCAAATTGAGTAAAAAGTTGTGCTACCCCTTCATCTGTTAATTGTAATAATCCTTTTTCTAACTGTTTAGTTTTCATTGGATCTCTATTAACTACCTCTTTAAAAATTTCAGGAGAAAAGCTAGGTATTCCTGTAAAATAAAAGTTCTCCCCTTCTGTAATAGTGTCGCCAATTTTAAAATTACCCGTATCAAATAATCCAACAACATCACCAGGGTAAGCTTCTTCAATAACATCTTTTTGACGGGCCAAAAAACTATAAGGGTTATTGAATCTTACATCTTTTTCCATTCTTACATGCTTGTAAAAAGTGCTTCTTGCAAATTTTCCACTACATACTCGTAAGAAGGCAATTCTATCTCTGTGTTTTGGATCGAGATTGGCATGTATTTTAAAAATAAATCCGCTAAATTTATCTTCCTCAGGTTTTACGTCTCTAATAGTTGTACCACGTGGTCTGGGTGTTGGAGCAATTCTGATAAAAGTGTCTAACATTTCTCTTACACCAAAATTATTAACTGCACTCCCAAAAAACACAGGGGCAGTTTTACCCGTTAGATAATCTTGCACATTTAATTCTCCATACACTCCATCAATCAATTCCACATCTTCCCTTAAAATATCGGCGTCTGATGATCCAATTGTATTATTTAAGATTGCATCATTTAAATCATTTATTTTTAAAACATCTTCGTCGTTAGCCTTTGTACCAGCCGTAAACAACACTAAACTTTTTTCATGCAAATCATAAACTCCTTTAAAATCTTTACCGCTATTTATAGGCACTGTCATTGGATGCAGTTGTATTTTCAACTCATTCTCAATTTCTTCCAGCAGATCAAATCTATTTTTGCCATCTCGATCCATTTTATTTATGAAAACGATCACCGGAGTTTTTCTCATGGCAATTACTTCCATCAAACGACGAGTTTGAGCTTCTACCCCATTTACACTATCAATCACCAATACTACGCTATCTACAGCAGTTAAGGTTCTGTATGTATCCTCAGCGAAATCTTTATGCCCAGGAGTATCTAACAAATTAATTAGAAAATCTTTATACTCAAAAGTCATAACGGAAGTAGCAACACTTATACCTCTTTGTCGTTCAATCTCCATGAAATCTGAGGTAGCATGTTTTTTAATTTTATTGCTTTTCACAGCCCCTGCTGTTTGAATGGCTCCACCAAAAAGTAGAAATTTTTCAGTAAGTGTAGTTTTTCCAGCATCTGGATGGGAAATAATTGCAAAAGTCTTGCGCTTATTGATTTCGTTAATGTATTTCATATTTGAGGATGCAAAGATAAAGGTTTAAGATTTAAGGTTTGGGAGGTTTGGGAGGTTTCAGAGGTTTAAAGTTTAAGGTTTAAGAGTTGGAAAAGTTTCCACTCTGCGTTCCTTGCTCCTTTGCGTGCATTGCGTGAAAAAATATTCGGAGTATTTTTATTGTTCAATTAGTTTAAGGGTTTAAGAGGTTTAAGAGGTTTAAGAGGTTTAAGAGGTTTGGGAGGTTTTGGAAATTTCAGAGGTTTAAAGTTTAAGGTTTAAGAGTTGGAAAAGTTTCCACTCTGCGTTCCTTGCTCCTTTACGTGCATTGCGTGAAAAAATATTCGGAGTATTTTTATTGTTCAATTAGTTTAAAGGTTTAAGGGGTTAAGGGTTTAAGGGTTTCAGAGGTTTGGGAAATTTCAGAGGTTTAAAGTTTAAGGTTTAAGAGTTGGAAAAGTTTCCACTCTGCGTTCCTTGCTCCTTTGCGTGCATTGCGTG
>CANGGD010000124.1 GCA_947453295.1 Chitinophagaceae bacterium
AAATGATTTTCCATCAAATTCCAAGTTGGGAATTTTTGCCTCAAGTGACAATTCATTTTCTTTTAGATTTAAATTGCCATGAATGGCTGAATAATTTCCATCTGAAAGACGACTATCTATGAATTGTAGGTAAGGATTTATTTTTTTTGTATGAATATCAAAAGAGAAATCTTGGTTATGTAAAGTTATAGTTGGTTTATTTATATAACTGGGAAAATAGTGATGTAGGAAATAATTAAATGTCTCGTTTATTTCTAGCAATTTAAAATCCCCATTCAAATTAGCAGTTAGTTCATTGGATTGAATAAATAATTGTTTTCTACCGTTTGTGAATTCGGATGAAATTATCAATGAGTCGATTTTGAAATTTTTCTTTTCATAATTTAGTTCGGAATTAAATACGCGTGCTTCACCTAAGAAATCATCAATATTATTCCCCTTAAAATTTAAATCGAAAAAGCCTTTTGTGGTAATTTCTTTATTTGAAATATTTAATTTTTTTAAGTCGGCAAATATTAATTCGCCAAAAAGATTAAAATCTAAATTTCCATCATTGATTTTTACTTTGCCATTTAACCCATCTATTTTCAAATTGGAGTCGTTTACAAGAAGTTGGCCATTAAATTCATTTTTTTTGAAAGTAGCATTAATGTCAATATTTCTGTAATCGTATTTATTAAAACCAAACTCATCAATATGGCCATTAAAATAGGTATTGAGTGTTTTTGAATTAAATCCTTCCCCTGAAATATCTCCCTTTACAGATAAATGGCCTAATATTGGGTTGTTGAATAGTCCATTAATATTAAAGTTGTTAGTTGACAAAAAGCCTTTGTATGTCGGGTGTTTACTGTCATTTAGATTAAAGTTTAGATTTTCATGAATGCTGCCCAGGTTTGATTTTAAATCTCCTGAAACAATGAAATTATTTACATTCCCTTGAAAGGTACCAGAAAATATAATATTGCCTAATTTCTTGATTTCAATTCCGTCAATATTTTTGATATTTGGTGCAAATGATGCTAATTCATTTATTGTTGTTTTTGATTCTTTTGATTTCCAATTAATATATAATTGATCTAAGGAAGTCATATTTAATAAATGCAAATCTCCTTTTAAAATAGTGTTGTTAGATTGAACAGTTATGTTTTTCGAATAAAGATTATTGAGGGTGCCTTTTGCATCTGCATATACTATAAAATTCCTTTTCCAATCAGATAATTCTGGCGTGAAGAAACTTATATCATCTGTGCTTACAACGCTTGAGTCAAAATGCCCCACTACATTCACTTTATTCTCAAAGTCATTCATATCAGTAAGAAAAGACTCAAAACTCATCGCGTAATAATTCCTTAAATGACTTTTATTTGTTTGCGCGTCTAGATTTTTAAACTCCATGATATGTGGAGTAAAGGTAAAATCTGCGCTTAATTTCTTTATTTCAAAACCCGATTTCTCTTTTGCAGACAAGTTAATATTTGCACGAAGTGTATCGTTTATTAATCTTAGTGTTTTTAATTCGCCATTAATAGAATTAAAAGCAAGGTGCAGTCCATCAAATAAATTAGTGTATGGTTTTCGAATAGTTTCTTTTTCATTTTTAAATGACCCATTAATGATTTTTATATCATTGGCCATTAGATTCCATGGTTTACTTTTTTTATTTATTGCATTTGCATTATAAGTTGGGTTCTTGTTAGAGCCGTGATAATCATTGTGAATAAAAATGGGGTCTTTTAATTTTATGTTTGAAAAAATTAAAATTTGATTATTAAAATCCGACTTCTTAATGTTTGCCTCTAATTCAGTTAAGGCGACAATAAAATCTTCCCCACTGCATACATCTATTTGATTAAAACGAATTTGATTGAGTTTGATTTTTTTTACTTCGAAATTGTAATTTGAACTTTTATTTTGTGTTGATGAATTACTGAAATACTTATTTATAAATTCATAATTCCACTCTGTATCTTTTTTAAGGAGATTAATCCTTGCATTCGACATTTCTATTTCTTTGATTACTATTGTATCTTTTAAAAAGAAATAATTATTAAACGAGGCATTGATTTTTCCGCCAAAAAAAAGAGTGTCTTTTGCTTGGTCTTCAATATATAATTCATCTATTTCGATTTTGTTGAAAAATCTAATTTTTATTTTTTTGATGCTGACTTTTGTATGTAATTTTTGAGAAAACTGATCGGCTGCTTTTTGAGCTATCCAAGTTTGTATTGAAGGCAGCGTTAGTAGAGCGAAAATACTGAAAATTAGAAAAAGCAGTATTAGCAGAATTCGGGTCGATATTTTTATTGCTTTTCGCACTTATTATGATTGCGTGTAAAATTAACCAATCGAATTGTACGTGCAAAGTCTCTTTTTAGAAATAGCACCAATAAACTATGATTTTTGCATATAGTCATTGTAATTCATTAGAATATTCATTAAGATTCGATAATTTCACCTACTAAAATTCCTTTTATGAGATTATTAATTTCCTTCATTTTTATCATTTTAATAAAGTTTACTTTCGCTCAATCTATTCAGTCACCTGATTTATTTTTAGGTTATCCCTTAGGTAGTCAATACACTTTGCATTATAAAATTGTTGCTTATTTTAAGCAAACAGCTGCTGCCGCTCCTCAAAAAATAAAACTTGAATCTTATGGAAAAACTAATGAAGGCAGGGAGCTTATTGTTGCTATAGTTTCATCAAAAGAAAACATGCAAAGAATTGAAGAAATTAGAAAAAACAATTTGAGATTGGCAGGCATTTTAAATGATCAGCCAGGCGATGTAAATATGCCTACAATTGTTTGGTTGAGTTATAATGTTCATGGAAATGAAACAAGCTCTTCTGAAGTAGCTATGAAATTATTATTTGAGATTGCTAATAATCAAAATATAGATTTAAATAATTGGTTGAAAAATACCGTGGTAATTATTGATCCATGTTTAAATCCAGATGGTAGAGATCGATATGTTAATTGGTTTAATCAAATGGCAGGAGCTCATGCTAACAGTGACCCCAACGCGAGAGAGCATTTTGAACCTTGGCCTGGAGGAAGAACGAATCATTACAATTTTGATTTGAACAGAGATTGGGCTTGGCAAAGTCAAATTGAAACGCAAGGCAGAATGAAATTATATAATCAATGGATGCCAGAAATTCATTGCGACTATCATGAACAAAATGTAAATAGCCCTTATTATTTTGCACCAGCTGCAGAACCTTTTCATGAAGTGATAACACCTTGGCAACGATCTTTTCAAACTACCATAGGAAAAAATCATGCAAAATATTTTGATCAAAATGGATGGCTTTATTTTACTAAAGAGGTTTTTGATTTATTTTATCCATCTTATGGTGATACATATCCTTTGTATAACGGATCAATTGGAATGACTTATGAACAAGCTGGCAATACAAGTGCAGGATTAAGTGTTGAAAACGGGAGTGATACTTTGACTCTATATGATAGAATACAACATCATTTCACTACAAGTATAAGTACAATCGAAATAGCAGCTACTCATTCCAAAAAAATAAATGATGAGTTTAAGAATTATTTTGAAATCTTAAAGAAGGATGGAATAGGAGAGTACAAATCATTTCTATTGAAATCTGAAAATCAAAATAAGTTAAATACATTGCTTGATTTCCTAACTAAAAATAAAATTGATTTTGGATATGCAAAAGAGAGTATTTCTGTAAAAGGATATCATTATTTAAATGGAAAAGCAGAATCTTATACTACAACTTCAAACGACATCATCATTAATACTTTTCAAACTAAGGGAGCATTGGTTAAAGTGTTGTTTGAGCCTGCTTCCAAGCTGTCTGATTCTGTTACCTACGATATTACAGCTTGGTCCTTACCTTATGCATATGGTGTTGATGCTTTTGCGTTAAAAGAAAAAATATTGCCCAGTACAAATCAAATCAAAAAGGAAACAATTGGTTCAAGTAAATGGAATTATGGATACTTAATTGAGTACAAATCTTTTCAAGACGGCAAGCTGTTAGCTGCGTTATTAAACAACAAAGTAAAGGTTCATTTTACAGAAAAAGATTTTCAATATGATGGAAAACAATACAATAAAGGGACTTTAATAGTATTGCAAAAAGAAAATGAAAAAAATATTGACAATGAAAAATTATTGATCTTGTTTAATCAATATGGTTCTAGTGTAAGTTCCATTCAAAGCGGATTTATGGAATCTGGAATTGACATGGGTTCAGAAAAAGTTCATTTAATTAAAGTGCCAAAAGTAGCTTTGATTACTGGAGCTAATGTAAATGCTTCCGCTTCCGGAGAAGTATGGCATTTATTCGATCAGCAATTAAATTATCCAATTACATTAATAAATGCTAATGATTTAGCTGGTGTTGATTTCAAAAATATAGATGTGATTATTGTTCCCGATGGGGATTATAAAATACTTACAGATAAAGAAAGTAATTTAAAAAAATGGGTTCAAAATGGTGGAAAAATAATTGCAATTGAAAATGCAGTTGCTCAAATGGCTTCAAGTGATTGGGGGATAAAACTAAAAACAGAGATTGTTGCAGAATCAAAATCAGATGGGTATGAAAAAATAAAACGCTATGAAGATAGAGAGCGACAAAGTGTTTCTAAGAATATACCAGGGGCTATATATAAGCTAACATTAGATAATTCGCATCCACTTGGATTTGGTTATTCTAATACATATTTCACATTAAAAATGAATGCTAATATGTTAGAGTTTTTAAAAGATGGATGGAATGTTGGCGTTATCAAAAATGAAGAACAGATTTCTGGTTTTATTGGTGCTGAAACAAAAAGTAAAATCAAGGATGGGACATTAGTAGCTGTTCAAGAATTAGAAAAAGGCACGGCTGTTTATTTTGTGGACAATCCGATTTTTAGAAGTTTTTGGGAAAATGGAAAATTGCTTTTAACCAACGCTGTTTTTTTAGTTGGGCAATAAAATACCCCAATCAATTGATAGGGGTATAAAAAATGTATGATTGGAATTATTAGTTACCTTTTATCATAAATATGTAATCCTTAATTTTTTTGATTTGAGAAACTCTATCAGATTTTCTTAAAGAAGGATTTGCAGTTATTTTTGAGTTTTTAAATTCATCCATTGATTTTAATTCATTAATGGCATCTATTATTTCAGTAGATTTTATTGCGAAGACAACTCCTTCTGCATTTTCTTCTTTGCTTGAAATCACACCAACCAATTCGCCGTTTTTATTTATTACTGGAG
>CANGGD010000125.1 GCA_947453295.1 Chitinophagaceae bacterium
GGAAATCTGTTGCTAAAATACTTAATGCGCATCCTGCTGAAATATTTTTTACAAGTGGCGGAACGGAAAGCAACAATACTGCTATATATACATCTGTTAGAGACTTAGGATGCAAACACATCATCTCATCTGTAATTGAACATCACGCGGTTACCCATACGATAGAGCATTTGCAGCATGCAGGACATGTAAAGGTGAGCTATGTGAATATAAAGCCTAATGGGCATATTGATATGACGCATCTTGATACACTACTCAAAAATTCTAATGAAAAAACCTTAGTGAGTTTAATGCATGCCAACAATGAAATTGGCAATATGATAGATATTTTTGCAGTGGGGGAATTGTGTAAAAAATACCAAGCAATTTTTCATAGTGATACTGTACAAACCGTTGGACATTTCCCCTTCGATTTAAGAAAAACACCCGTTCATTTCATAACTGGCGCCGCTCATAAATTTCATGGACCTAAAGGAATTGGCTTGCTGTATATAAATGAAAACATTGCGATTAAGCCTTTTATTTTTGGTGGTGGTCAGGAAAGGAATATGAGGGCTGGAACTGAAAACATTTATGGTATAGTTGGCTTTTCTAAAGCACTTGAATTAGCTACAGAAAATTACAATAAAGACCGAACACATATTGAGCAACTAAAAAAATATATGCATGATGAATTGGTTTTGAATTTTCCTGGCATTTGTTTTAATGGGGATAGTTTTGGTCAATCTTTGTATACAGTATTAAGTGTTTGCTTTCCAAAAAACGAGAAGTCGGAATTACTATTGTTTAATTTAGATATAAATAATATTTGCGCAAGCGGCGGAAGTGCATGTTCTTCTGGCGCTGAAGCAGGAAGCCATGTCATAAGAGCAGTAAACAACAATCCAAATCAAGTAACTGTAAGATTTAGTTTTTGTAAAAACAATACAACAGAAGAAATAGATGAGGTGATAAAAAAGCTAAAAGAGTTAATTGCTTAATTATTCAGTTACTTCAAACCAAACTTTTTCAGCATTATTCCAATCACCATTGTAGTTAATGGTTAGCTCCTCTCCGGGTTGAATATCCCTAACTGTTTTTACAAAAATCTGTTCTTCTTCAAAATCCATAAAGTATTCGCAGTTGCTTGTGTAGCTATGATTATAAATAGGAATATTACCAAGCGCCATGCAGCATTTTTTTTTATCTTCCCCCCATTCAAAAATATAATCGTGTAATAATGTTTTGTCTAAAAATTCACGTTCGGATTCGTTCATCACAATAACTGGCGCAATTTCAATTACTGATTGTTTATGGATAAAGGCAGAAGTAAAAACAGCCTTCCCTTTTTTTTCTGAAATATCAATATATAATGAGGGGTTAATCATACAATAGTGGGAATAATAAAGTAACTTGCAACGCATAGCGAAATTAGGGAAATTGCCAATTACAATAATAAATTAAAGTTGAGCTTCAAAAATGGCATTTGAATTAGACGACATATCATTACAAGATCAATTTGAAAAAGTAATTTCTTCAAATGATAAATTGATGATTCAAGAATTTCTGGATGATCAAAACATTAGTGATGTTGCTAATTTAATTAATGACAATCCCGATTCCGAATCTTTAATCATTTCCCATCTCTCCATTCACCGAGCAGCAAGTGTATTTAAAATTTTGGACCCCAATGAACAAAAAAAAATCATTGAGGATTTATCCGTATTTAAATCAGCCGAGCTGCTAAATGAACTTCCTGCAGATGACAGGGTAGCTTTTTTGGAAGAATTGCCGAACAGTGTAATGCGTGAATTAATAAAAACACTTGACCCAGACGAGCGGAAAATTACTCTTGAATTAATGGGCTATCCGGAAAATAGCGTGGGCCGATTGATGACTCCAGAGTATGTGTATGTATATGAATATAATACTGTAAAAGAAGTATTAGATACGATTCGAAGATTTGGTACGAACAGTGAAACAATTGATGTGATTTATGTAATAAATTACAAGGGCGAATTGCTTGATGATATTAGAATAAGGGAGATTATCTTAGCCTCACCCGAAGAAAAAGTAAGTGAACTAATGGATGATCGTTTTATTTCCTTAAATGTGACAGATGATCAAGAGCTAGCCAATGAGGCATTTAAAATGAATAATCGTGTAGCGCTTCCTGTTACTGATGATCAAAATATTCTTCTTGGGATTGTTACAATTGATGACGTATTATGGGTTGCCAATGAAGAATTCAGTGAGGATATTCAAAAAATTGGAGGTACTGAAGCACTTGACGAGCCTTATTTAGATATCAGTATATTCAAACTTATTAAAAAAAGAGCTGGCTGGTTAGTAATCCTTTTTTTAAGTGAAATGCTTACAGCAAGTGCTATGCAGTTTTTTCAGCACGAAATCGAAACGGCCACTATTTTGGCATTGTTTATCCCATTGATTATGAGCAGCGGCGGTAATAGTGGATCTCAAGCTTCTACTCTAATTATTCAAGCAATGGCTTTGGGAGAACTTACCATTGTTGATTGGTGGCGTGTAATGAGAAGAGAACTCATTACAGGATTTATGCTGGGGCTTATTTTAGGAGTAATTGGACTTTGCAGAATTTATATTTGGCAAACCTTGCATGTATTTGATTATGGGGAACATTATAAATTATTAGCATTAACTATTTGCTTTTCATTAATCGGTATTGTACTATGGGGAAGTTTAATAGGATCTATGCTTCCTATTATCTTAAAAAGACTAAGACTAGATCCTGCCACTTCGTCCGCACCTTTTGTAGCTACACTAGTTGATGTTACAGGTATTGTCATCTATTTTTCAGTAGCTTATTTTTTCCTTAAAGGCATCCTACTTTAATTTAAATAATTGATTACTATCACCATTTTTTAGTTGCAATTTTGTAATTTCGAGTTGGTGTTTTCATGGCATTAAAATGGGTCCTAACCATTCTTTTCAATGACAACTTTAAATTACTTTAATTAATACATTTATAATTATACATTATGTGTGGAATTGTTGGATATACAGGTAGCAGACAAGCATACCCCGTTATTTTAAAAGGACTTAAAAGATTGGAATATAGAGGCTATGATAGCAGCGGCGTGGCTTTATTGAAAAATGGAGAATTGAATGTTTATAAAAAAAAGGGTAAAGTTGCTGAATTAGAAGAATTCATGATTGGCAAAAATATTGATGCTCAGATTGGAATTGGTCATACTCGTTGGGCAACACATGGTGAACCTAGTGATCGTAATGCTCACCCTCATCATTCTGCGAATGGCAAAATCGCCATGATTCATAATGGAATTATCGAAAATTATGCATTAATAAAACAAGACCTTGTCAAAAAAGGTTATCAATTTACAAGCGATACCGATACTGAGGTTTTGCTAAATTTCATAGAAGATATTCAAACGAACAATGCTTGTTCTTTAGAGGAAGCCATAAGAATCGCATTGAAAAGAGTTACAGGAGCTTATTGTATTTTAATTATTGAGAAAGATAATCCAGACACCATCATTGCCGCAAGAAAAGGCAGCCCTCTAGTAATTGGCATTGGAAAAGGTGAACATTTTTTAGCAAGTGATGCATCCCCAATCATTGAATACACAAAAGAAGTGGTTTATGTTAATGATTATGAATTAGCAATTGTTAAACCAGATGAACTGATTTTAAAAAATCTAGGTAATGAAAAAATCACACCTTATGTTACCAAATTAGATATGGAATTAGCTGCTATTGAAAAAGGCGGTTATGAACATTTTATGATCAAAGAAATATTTGAACAGCCAAGCACGATTTTTGATTGTCTTCGTGGTAGGCTAGACGCAAAAGAAGGCCTTATAAAAATGAGCGGTGTTGATGAAAACATTGAACACTTAATGAACGCCAACAGAATTATTATCATTGCTTGCGGAACAAGTTGGCATGCTGGATTAGTGGCAGAATATATCATTGAGGAATTGTGTAGAATTCCTGTTGAAGTAGAATACGCCTCTGAATTCAGATATAGAAATCCTATTATCAATAAAGGAGACGTTATCATAGCCATTTCACAAAGTGGAGAAACTGCAGACACAATAGTTGCACTGGAGAAAGCTAAAGACAATGGCGCTTTTATTTTTGGAGTTGTAAATGCAGTTGGATCATCTATTGCCAGAATTTCTAACGCTGGCGCATACACTCATGCCGGACCAGAAATTGGAGTTGCTTCTACAAAAGCATTTACAGGTCAATTAGCTGTGTTAATGATGGTAGCACTTGATATAGCTAAACACAAGGGCTCTATTACTGAAGAAAAGTATGCTGAATTACTTAATGAACTAGAAAGTGTTCCTGAAAAAGTAGATGCTATTTTGAAAAATGCAGATCAATTAAAAGCAATAGCCGAAAAATACAAATCAGCCTCTGATTTTTTATTCCTAGGTAGAGGATATAATTTTCCTGTGGCACTTGAAGGAGCACTTAAACTAAAAGAAATTTCTTACATACACGCAGAAGGTTACCCTGCAGCAGAAATGAAACACGGACCTATTGCTTTGGTGGATGAAAATTTACCAGTTGTATTCATAGCTACAAAAGATCTTTATCATGAAAAGATCATAAGTAACATGCAAGAAATTAAGGCTCGAAAAGGTAAAATTATATCGATCATCACCGAAGGCGATAACGTGAGTAGTGAAATCAGCAATGATTATTTTTGTATTCCAGCAACCGATGAATTAATTGCACCAATACTAACTGTTATACCTCTTCAACTACTATCTTATTATGTTGGTATTGCAAAGGGCATCGATGTTGACAAACCAAGAAATTTGGCAAAAAGCGTTACCGTGGAGTAGAGTATATTATAGCGTCTAATCTTTCATGTGTTAATGTTGTTTCTTTTGACAACATGTTATAGACTTTATTATCATTCGTAATTGTTATGAGCCAACTCTTATGGCTATTTCGTATTTTTTAATTAACTTCATAAAGATTAGTACATACAAATTGATGTGACTATTTTTTAATGATGATAAAATAAATTTTTAATAATGA
>CANGGD010000126.1 GCA_947453295.1 Chitinophagaceae bacterium
CACGCTATGGATATAGTTTACAACATTGCTGATGCAATCAACAAAATAGGCTTTGGTTTAGTTATCTATTCTTTAAGCAGAAATGAAGATTAATTCATCAATTCATAAATAAAAAAAAGGGTTCTTCTGTAAATGGAAGGACCCTTTTTTTGTACTGTTTAATTTGAAAACAATGTCTATGCAAAACCATTATAACAAAGTAGATTATTTGTTTGCAGGTGCCGGAGCTTCTGCAACGCTTCTACTTATGTGCATGGAAAAACAGGGACTCTTGAAAGATAAAAAGATTTTGATTTTAGACCCGGATAGTAAACATAACAATGATAAAACTTATTGTTTTTGGTCTGAACAAAATAAAGAAATTACTTTGCAATGTCAACATTTAATTAGCCATCAATGGGATGATGTATCTGTCAATAGAAACGAGCAAGAATCTTTACTACCAAAAAAATATTTTCATATATCCGGTATTGATGTGTACAAAGAATTAAGACGCATTACTGATCAATATAATTTGCAACGCATACAAAATTCCGTTATTGAATTAATTCCAATTGAAAATGGTGTTAAAGTCATTACAGATGCTCTAATTTTGGAATCTTCGTTAGTATTCGATAGTCGACCACCAAAATACTTGCCACTCAAAAATGATGATGCACATCTACTACAATCTTTTATAGGCTATGTAATTACAACTGATAAACCGATTTCAAATATAAATTGTGTGGACCTAATGGACTTTAATGTAGCTCAATTAGGCGCAGCTCAGTTCATGTATGTTCTTCCTTTAGGCGATGGCAAAACACTCGTTGAATTAACTCGTTTTGGAGTAGATCTTATTACTCAAAATGAAGCACACCCTATCTTAGATATTTACATAAATCATCGATTTGGAAATTATCAAATTTTAAATATAGAAAAAGGATGTATTCCCATGAGTACAGCTGATATTTTAGTTGATACATTACCAGGAGTTATTCCCATTGGAGGAAGAGGTGGTGCTGTTAAACCCAGTACAGGATATGCTTTTAAGAACATGTTTAACCATGCTGAAAAATTAGCCTACAGTTTGAAAAGAAATACTAAGCCTGCAGTCATTGCTAATTCATCCCGCTTTCGATTTTATGACAGTCTGTTACTTTTGATACTCACGAGACAGCCTTACCAAGGAAAATTAATATTTGAAGCATTATTCAAAAAAAATAAAATAAAAAATGTATTGCAATTTTTAGATGAAAAAACTACACTGATTCAAGACATTAGAATCTTTTTTACATTGCCCATAAAACCATTTTTACAAGCAGTAGGCTGGGTTGTTTCATCAAGAATAAAAAAAATATTACCTCCAATTATTTTATTGAATTTATCATTACTGTTGTTGATGGTTTATAAAAGCTCACCTCATATATTTAACTGGATTCAAATAACAATGTTCACGGTGGGAATGTTTATAGTAGGCATACCACATGGAGCCGTTGATCATTTGTTGGAAACTGACAATTTTAAAAGTATCGTAAAGCCACGCTTTGTAATTAATTATCTTGGTTTGGCTTTTCTTAATTTAATCTTATGGATAATCTTTCCAAAAGCTGCATTGTTATTTTTCATTGCTTATTCTGCATGGCATTTTGGACAAACCGATCTAAGGGAATGGCAGCCAAAAACTAAACATGTTTTTAAGAATACTGCATGGGGAATTTTGATTTTAAGTATAATTCTATTGGGGCATATTGTTGAAGCCAATAAAATTTTGGTAAACATGAATGCTTTGAAAATACCAATCAATAACAACGTGATGGGTATACAGATAAGTGTATTACTTGCACTCGTTGGAATTGCATGGGCTTTCTTTGAAAAAAGCTGGATGATGTTGCTAAGCGCTCTTATGCTTTTAGTTAGTATCCAATTACCTCTTATTACTTCATTTGGGTTATACTTCATAGGTCAGCATAGCATGAATGGTTGGTCACATTTAAAACAAGGAATGCAAATTAACAATACCTCTCTTTATTTGAAGGCATTGCCTTTTACTATTGGCGCGCTACTATTATTCTTTTCTTTTATTTTCTTGTTGAGAAATAATTATTTATCTGAATTCAACTATAATGCAATTACTATATTATTTGTATTTATTTCATGTATTAGTTTTCCGCATGTGATGGCAATGAATAAATTTTACAAAAAAATAAATAATATTAACTAATCATCGCTTGGCTTTTTTCTAGTGTATTACTGATTGTACTATTTTGAACAATTATACTACTAGCAGACACAAAACTTCAAAACCCTTGTCAGCAATTATTTTCAGAAGTGAAATTCAAATAAAACACAGCAATAAAATTTAAATAAAATCTGTTTATGGGTATTGGAGAAGAATCCTGCAAACTCAGTTTTAGATTTCAAAAGTCATCTTCTTTCCTAATTCAATCGCCTAATTTTTATTGCATTTAGCAAAGTATTCCCTTTTATTTTTTCAAAAGATACCGTTAACCCTTTTAGGTCTTTTGCAGTGACAACAAAAGATTTTACAATGGCGTTTAAAGCACCATACTGAAGTGAAGGCGAAAATGATTCAAGTACTTTATTGTTATTTATTGAAACATTATATTCACTTACTTCTTTGGTATTATCTTCTTTGTCATTCACATCATAAATAGACTTTTGGCTTTTGCTTTCTAAGTCTGAAAAGTGCAACTCCACTTCATATTCTCCATCTGCCACATCAAACTTATAATCAGACAGCCCATATCTGAAGGTTTGATATAATGGAACATTTCTGGTGAGACTTACTTCAGATTGATGACCTATTCTGGTATCTGATGATTTATAAATATCACCCCCTACATAACCAAATCCTCCGGCCTTGTATTCTTGATCAGGCAACCAAGTAACATTGTTTATTGGGTCAATAAAAAAGCAATTGCTACCAACATTTATAGCCAATTCAAAGGCTTTGTCTTTTATTTGATTTAATATTAAAGGAATGATTTCAAAATTGATTTCCATACCATCTTGATATTTATTATTTTCATTGACGCCTTTGGCGAATAAAAAATTCTTGCCATTACTAAATGGAATATTCCAAAGCGCAACACCTTTTTCAACATTTTGAATACCAAGAGATTTTCCATTTACAAACAATTCTACTTTACTAAGATTGGAATAAATCTTTACTGACTGAACAACAAAGCTATCAGTAGCCAATAATTGAATGCCTTTTCTAATTGGCCAATCGCGGCTTGCAATATGAATCACGGGACTCTTCAACAACCAGGCCTGATAAAGAAAATAAACATCTTTAGGTGTTCTGTTATTATACAACAAACCCTTGTTATTAATATGCGGCATACTCTCTTGTCTGCTAGCTGCATTAAAATCTATAAAATTCCAAACAGCTGCACCTGCAATAAATTTGCGATTGAAAATTTGATTTAAATACGATTCATGATATTGTTGTTGCCACTCAATACTAAAATCAAATTGCTCAGGATGTAAACTATGCAGTCTACCATCTCCTCCTGCACCATATTCACTGATTAGAGAATTGATGTTCGGCGTTTCTTTATGCATTTGATCCATAAATTCACCGAATTGATTAAAGTTGCCTTTGTACCATCCATAATAAGTATTCCATCCAATTACATTAGGTGTGGTTGATAGTCCATAATCTAAGTAATAATCTTTTCCACCAGAATTTTGTGCAATTGCAGAAAGACGGTATTTATCTTCGCTGTGAACAATGCTATCCAATTCCTTTGCAAATTGAGCAGTAATGGTAAAAATATTTTTTTGCTTTTCTTTGTCAGACATCTTAGAAGTACCCAAACCAATTTCATTCATATAACCCCAAATAATTACACTTGGGTGGTTGTAATTTTGACGAATCATTTCTATCAAACTGCTGATGCAAGTAGATTTCAATTCTTTGCTATCATAAAAATTATTACCAAGCGGTGTTTCTTCCCAAACTAAAATTCCTAATTTATCACACATCTCTAGAACTGTAGGATCTTGAGGATAATGACTGACTCTTATAAAATTTCCTCCCATTGCTTTTAGCATTTCGATATCTCTGCGATTAAGGTCGTTATCTAAAGCGTTTCCTAATCCCATATAATCTTGATGTCGAGCGGCGCCAATTAATTTGAGATATTTTCCATTTAAATAAAATCCAGAATCAGAACTAAATCTAAACCATCTAAATCCTAATGGAGCATGCTGTAAGTCGAATTCAACAGATTTTTTTTCATCTGATTGGATTGAAGTTTGAACAGTATACAAGTATGGATTTTCAGGCGACCATAAATTGGGATTATTTATCTTATTTGAAGTTTGTTGAAAATTTATTGTAGCCCCTGCATTTACTTTAATCTTTGATTTGATTTCAGTAATAACATTGCCTGAATTATCTAAAATCTTTGAAAGCAAAATCAAATTTTTGTTTTCGTTGGATTGATTTGCGATTGCGCCTTTAACGTTAACCGTTACTTCGTTATTATTAATGAAAGGCGCATCAACAAAAATGCCATTGGTCCCAAAGTTCATTTGGTCAAAATGTATTTTATTGGTGCTGATCAAATAAACATCTCGGTATATCCCACCAAACATAGTATAATCTCCAGAAATAGGCGGCAAATCTAATTTCTTACTATTATCAACTTTTACAGCAATAATATTTTTTCCAGGAATTGTTATGTAGTCTGAAATATCAAAAGTAAAAGCGGTATATCCTCCTTTATGTTGACCAACAAGTTTGCCGTTTACATATACATCTGCTTTTAAAAAGGCGCCTTCAAAATTGACGAACAATTTCTTTTCAGCATATTTATTAGTCAAATTTAATTCCTTACGATACCAGCCTATTCCTCTATAATATTGTTTTGAAGTATACGCATCTATTGAATTCCAAGTATGTGGAAGATTTACTTTTTGCCATGACAGATCGTTGAAATCGAAATTTTCTGCTGTTGATATATCTTCTTTAATAAACTTCCAAGAATCATTAATAGACTCTTTTTCAGTTTGAGAAA
>CANGGD010000127.1 GCA_947453295.1 Chitinophagaceae bacterium
ATGCCTCTGCTGAAATCTAAGTATCCAAGTATAGAAGATAATATCTTAAATAATATCCAGAGATTTAATCAGGTAAGTGTAATATATAATCAAGCCTTGCAAAAAGAAATCGCTTCTGTAGTAGAGAAAAGGGATAATGAAATTTTCATTCCAATTAATAAATTGATGAAATCAAAAGTGGTAGAAACATTAATTTATGAAATAGTAACACCTTTTAATTTTACGGTGCATCAAATTCAGGAAGTGATTAAATTATTAAATGCAGGATCTGGTAAGTTTATAGATTCTTCATCACATCGAATTTTAAACAACAGAAATTGGCTTATCATTTCTCCATTAAACAATTCATCAAACAATCAAATTGTAATTGAGAAACATCAGCAGGAAATCTTTTTTGATAATCATAAAATAAAGATTGAATATCTTGATGTAAAACCTGTTATTGATTTAGATTTATCAATTGCACTTCTTGATTCAAAGGATATTCATTTCCCTTTAATGATTAGAAAGTGGAAAACTGGGGATTACTTTTATCCTTTAGGGATGACTAAAAAGAAAAAATTAAGCAGGTTTTTTATAGATAGTAAACTTTCAAAAACAGAGAAAGAAAAAGTATGGGTTATTGAATCTAATCAAAGAATAATATGGGTAGTAGGATTAAGGATAGACCATAGATTTAAGCTAACAGAGCAAACAGATAAAATCTTGAAATTGACATTAATTCCTTCCAAATAGACTTGGGTGTTTTAGCTCATTTAAAATAAAATCAAATAACGCGGGCTGTTTAATGGCTACAATAATTAACATAAAAACTAATCCGAAAATCGCTCCCCATAAATGTGCATCATGATTGATTTTATCATCACCTCGCTTGCTCATGTACATGCAATACGCAATAAATAAAACAGCATAAAAAGCGGCAGATATTTTTACAGCCCCATACAAATAAATCGAGGCCCAAGGATTAAACAAAATCGTTGCAAAAACTACAGCAGAAACAGCACCGGATGCACCTAATGAACGATAGGCATGAATATCTTTATATTTAAAAAAACAACTAAGGTCAGAAATAATTAAAGCCCCAAAATATAAAGCAAAATAAGTGATGCTTCCCCCTAAGCCCATAGATTGAAGAATGTATTCTAAGTTCTCTCCAAAAAAATACAGCGTAAACATGTTGAAAAACAAATGTATCATATCAGCGTGAAGAAATCCTGATGTGATGAATCTGTAGTATTCATTATTTCTCTTTACATAATACGGCCACATGATTGTTTTATTCATTAATGCTGGTTTTGAAAAACCAATGAATGAAAAGATGACATTTGCGGCAATAATGAAAAAAGTATTGGATATGAGCATATTGTTGGTTTACAATAAAAGTATTGTTTTGTTTATTAACTGCAATATTTTTAAGATGCTTATTATTATTTTTTATACAAATAGCATCCAACAAAATCTCATTAACTTTGTTATAAATAAATTTTGTATGCTAAATACGATAGAATCTGCGATTGATGATATAAGAAATGGGAAAATGGTAATTGTAGTTGATGATGAAGATAGAGAAAACGAAGGCGATTTCATTATTGCTGCAGAAAAAGTAACTCCTGAGGTAATCAATTTCATGAGTACGCATGGCAGGGGTTTAATATGCGCGTCAATTACTGAAGAAAGATGTGTTGAATTGAATTTGCAACCAATGGTTACAGATAATACTTCTCTTCATGAAACTGCATTCATGACAAGTATTGATTTGTTAGGCAATGGATGCACAAGTGGAATTTCTGCTCACGATAGAGCCAAAACTATTTTAGCCTTAGTAGATGAACACACAAAGCCTGAAGATTTAGGAAGGCCCGGACATATATTCCCTTTAAGAGCAAAAAAAGGCGGGGTGTTAAGAAGAGCTGGACATACAGAAGCAACAATCGATTTGGCAAAGCTTGCAGGTTTATATCCTGCTGGTGTTTTAGTTGAAATAATGAAAGAGGATGGGAGCATGGCAAGACTACCAGAATTACTGGAAATTGCAAAGAAGTTTGATTTGAAAATTATTTCAATAAAAGATCTGATTGAATATAGATTACAAACAGAAACTTTAATTAGAGAAGAAGTGAGCGTTTCAATGCCAACCGTTTTTGGATCATTTGATTTAATTGCATTCACACAGCTAAATACAGGGGAAACGCATCTTGCATTAAAAAAAGGAGAATGGACTAAAGAAGAACCAATTATGGTTAGGGTTCATAGTAGTTGCATGACAGGAGATATTTTAGGTTCTTTGCGTTGTGATTGTGGAGAGCAGCTTCATCATGCTTTATCAATGATTGAAAAAGCTGGAAAGGGTTTAGTATTATATATGAATCAAGAAGGAAGAGGTATTGGGTTGATAAATAAATTAAAAGCCTATCAACTACAGGAAAAAGGATTAGACACAGTTGAAGCCAATATTCAATTAGGCTTTGGTATGGATCAAAGAGATTATGGTATTGGGGCTCAAATTCTTCGTCATCTCGGTATTTCAAAAATGAAATTAATAACAAATAATCCTAAAAAAAGAGCGGGATTACTTGGGTATGGTTTAGAAGTAATTGAAACTATCCCTTTGGAAATTGCACCTAATCCTTTTAATAGTAAATATTTATTTACTAAAAGAGATAAACTAGGACATACTATTTTAAGTGGGAAATAATTATTAATTCTTTTTTTTGGATTTGAAAATATCTGATAATTTATTCGCGTCTTTTCTAAAACTTAATTGTAATCCAGATCTGTTTCTTTGATTCAGTGAAAGGTCTATACTGCTTTTATTAAAGCCTACTACTCTTAGCGTTCCATCTTTGTTAATAAGCCATTCTATGTTAATGTCTGGAGTTAACAAACCTTTCTTTTCAAGTTGCTGCGTATAGGTAGGGTTGTTATAATCTAAATTTCCTCCAACAAGTAAGTCTAATCTTTTGTGCAATGAAATCTTCAATCCAGCCCGAACATTAGCTTGTAATTGAGATGCGCTTTTCTGAAGATCTAATGTTGGATTAATATCAACGTAAGTAGACAAGATACCTTTTGTAGCTTTTTCTAATTCGCGATTTAAGAAATTAGTTAGCAAATTACTCATCATCCCTCCAATAGTATTAGTAAATAATGTTGTTGCGTTGCCTTGAGATAGGAAATTTTGTTCTCCAGAAATAAAAGAGTTAAACAGAAGTAAACTTGCTACTTGTTTATTCATTTCATTTTCATTGTTTTTAAAATCGGCCAGTCTTTTTACAAAAATATCATCACGCTTAGCATCACTTTTATCCATTAATTGAAACTCGAATTTCACTGTTGGTTTTTGCAAAACACCCGTTAAGTGCGCAATGATTTTGATGTCTTCTTTTTGCTTAAAACTGCCGGTCGAAGTGAGGCTGCTAATATCTACATTTTTAGCAAGGTAATCTGCGTCGATATTAATATTTGCTTGATAAGGGTCTCCATTCCAAGTAATTGTTCCGTTATTTAAAGTAAATGGTTTTTGAAAAAACGTTTGGAAATTAAAATTATACTCGCCTTTTGTAAGTGTATAATTCCCTCGGATTTTTAAAGGCTCTATATTGCCAGTTGTTATGTTTATAATGCCATTGCCTTGCCCTTTTATAACGTCTCCGGTTTCTTCATCTAAAATAACATCTACTTTACAAGCAGGATTTGCTTCTATATTTAAGTTGAGTTTAAAATTTACAGTTTCGTTTGTTGGAGCACTCCCTTGTAAATAGCCGAATTTTACAAAATCTATGTAGTCTATAACTTTGCTTTCTTGACCTTCTGTTGTTTGTATATAAAAATGACTTGTGTCCAAGAGGTTAGGGGATCCTTCAATATTCATAATCAAATTAGAAAGTGGACCATTCAAATTCATTTTTACTTTTCCAATAACGTTACCATAAAATTGATTGAAATCTTTTTTTGTTGTGTTTAATAAGGATATTTTTTGTGACTCAAGTCTTACATCTTGAAATTTAAATGCATCAAAAAATACATGACTAATATTCCCACTTACCGAAGCAGTATTTTTTTGTTTGTCGCTAATTGTGATATTATCTAAACAAATAGAATCTTTTCCAAAATGAATTTTTTGATTTTTTAAGAAGTAGGGTACTTGAGTAAAAATCGATTTGATTGTTCCATTTTTTATAATGGCATCTCCAGTTAAATATTGGTGATTGCTGTTGCCTGTAATAGTTAGGTTAGCTGTTGCTTCTCCGTCAATTTTATCAAAAACGTCGTTT
Source organism: Chitinophagaceae bacterium (assembly GCA_947453295.1). GTDB lineage: Bacteria > Bacteroidota > Bacteroidia > Chitinophagales > Chitinophagaceae > Ferruginibacter. The sequence continues at coordinate 4,275 of CANGGD010000127.1, forward strand.
AAATAAGGGGTTAAAATCGATAAATTAAAAAGCCTTCCATCTAAATTGGCATAAATACTATTTTCGGAAGAATCTCTATAGTTATAACTACCACTAACAGAATAAATATTAGTAGAGTCTGCGTTATTGCCATGATAATTAACAATTCCAGTTGAGGTGTTTGCATTTGCAGATAATTCAATACTTCCAATTTTTTCATTTTCTATTAATAACGAATCTGCTTTACCTGTAAAGCTTATAGTTGGGTTAGAAATTACATTTTTTATTTTCGCTACTCCAGATAGCCTACCTGTAATTGATGGTTTTTTAAACAAGAAAGGAATAAAGTCCTCCATTACAATGCCCTCCATTTTTACAGCCAAACTCTCATTTAAACTATCTTTATTAATTACTATAGATTGGTCATTATGTGTGATACTGATGTCTTTAACATCTAGTTTATTTTCATTAATTGTTAATTGCCCATCTTGCTTAATCGACCATAAATTTTCGTTGATATAAAATGTGGATGGTTGAAATGAGATGTTTATAGCATCATTCAAAGTTTTTATATTCGCATTAATTGTTGCGTCGTTGAAGCTATTAAACGAACTTGTATTTAATTGTATGTTTGAATTATCGTTGCTGGTTTTGATAATCAAAGAGGTGTTAGGCAAATGGGTGCTATCTAAGATTGTAATATCATTCACTTTTATCAATGTGGTTAAAGTATCTGCGTTGCCGTTACTATTGAAATTGATATTAGTAA
>CANGGD010000128.1 GCA_947453295.1 Chitinophagaceae bacterium
CAAAAATCGATTTTGAATCATACAATAATCTTCCAATTAATGTACTTTTTCCATCATCTACGCTTCCTGCTGTAGAAAATCTTAATAGTTGATTATTTTTCAATTCCATAGTAATGTAAATGTTTAATTAAAAATAACCTTCTCTTTTTCTATCTTCCATTGCACTTTCTGATCTTTTATCATCTGCCCTATTGCCTCTTTCTGTTAATCTCATTGTACTCACCTCTTCAACAATTTTTTCTAAAGTATCAGCATCTGATTCAATTCCTCCAGTTATTGTAATATCACCAAGTGTACGAAATCTTATTAATTTAGTAATTATAGTTTCACTAACATCTAATTTAATAAATGATGATGCCGGAATCCATGAGTTGTTTCTCCAAATAACTTCTCTGTTATGAGCAAAATACAAAGAAGGGATATCGATTTTTTCTCTTTTGATGTAATTCCAAACATCCATTTCTGTCCAGTTTGAAATCGGAAAAACTCTAAAATGTTCACCCTGTGCTTGCTTCCCATTAAAGATATTCCATAATTCAGGTCTTTGATTTTTGGGATCCCATTGTCCAAATTCATCTCTATGTGAAAAGAATCTTTCTTTTGCTCTTGCTTTTTCTTCATCTCTTCTTCCGCCACCAATTGCACAGTCAATTTGATGAGATTCTATTGTATCCAATAATGTTGCAATTTGTAAAACATTTCTTGATGCATTTTTCCCCTTTTCCTCTACTGATCTTCCCTTATCAATTGAATCTTGAACTGATCCAACTAAAAGTTGAATTCCAAGCGAATCAACTAATTTATCTCTGAATTCCATTGTTTCTGGAAAATTGTGACCAGTGTCAATATGCAGAAGTGGGTATGGAATTTTTGCTGGATAAAATGCTTTTTTTGCCAATTGAGTTACAACTATAGAATCTTTACCTCCAGAAAATAATATAACAGGATTTCTAAACTGAGCTGCAACTTCTCTTAAAACAAAAATCGCTTCAGATTCTAATTCATCAAGATAATTTAAATAATAGCTGTTCATTGTTTAATTGTTAATTTGTCAGTCAAATAATCAAATATTTTTTCTACAGCTTTTTCAACTGATAATTGAATAGTATTGATTTCAATATTGGGTGACAAAGGTATTTCATAAGGAGCATCAATGCCTGTAAAATCTTTAATTTCTCCCTTTCTAGCTTTAGCATAGAGTCCTTTTACATCTCTTTTTTCACATTCCTCAATTGGAGTACTGACAAAAATCTCAATGAAATTTTCTGATCCAACGATTGATTTAATAGATTCTCTATGTTCAATTAGGGGTGAAACAAAAGCAGCAATTGTAATGATACCTGCATCTATTAATAATTTTGAAACCTCTCCAATTCTCCTCAAATTTTCAGTTCGATCGGCATTAGAAAAAGCTAAATCTTTATTCAATCCCAATCGAATATTATCACCATCTAAAGCATAAGCATGAAATCCTTTATTGAATAGTGTATTGAAAAGTTCATTAGCAATTGTTGATTTTCCTGAACCCGATAAACCAGTAACCCAAATTAAAAATGATTGATGATTCTTTAATGAATTTTGTTCAAATTTAGTTATGGAATATTCTTGATTGATAATATTTTGCGACATGTTCTTATTTTTCAAAAGCTGTTGTTACAATTCCAAAATTACTTCTATGCCAAAATCTTTCATGTATATAATATAAGATGGTCTTGGTCAATAATTCAAATCCACCTATTGTAAAACCAATTTTAAAATTTCCTGTTGTAATCCACCCAATTAACATAGTGTCGATTGTTCCAACTAATCTCCAAGTTATCGCTTTTAGAACATGGCGAAGATTACTTTTAGCACTTTCAATTCTAATTAATCTATACCAAATTCTTTCATGAAAATAATAAAGTAATGTTTTAGTAAATAATTCAAGTAAACCAATTTTCAAACCTACATACATATTACCAGTTACTAACCAACCTAGTAGCATTGTATCTAAAGTTCCAATTATTCTCCAAGTGATAGCTTTGGCAATATGTCTAGCATGTTTTATTTTCTTCAAGATAATGAAATTATAAATGAACCTGTCTATATGAATCTTGATTTTCTAAAAACCATTTATAAGTTAAAATCAAACCTTCTTCTAAGTTGGTTTTTGCTTTCCAGCCTGCATTCATAATTTTAGTAACGTCCAATAACTTCCTTGGAGTTCCATCTGGTTTTGATTCGTCCCAAATTATTTCTCCAGTATGCCCAATTATCTTTTGTATTAAAGTTGCCAATTCTTTTATTGTAAGATCTGTCCCTGTTCCTATGTTATAAAGATGTTCTTTGATGTCATTTTCGAAAGTGAATAAAATTGCTTCAGCTAAATCATCAACAAAAATAAACTCCCTCATAGCTTTTCCACTGCCCCATAAAAAAACAGGGGAATGATTATTTATTTTTGCTTCATGAAATTTTCTAATCATAGCTGGTAAAACATGAGCAGTATCTAAATCAAAATTGTCCTCAAATCCATATGTATTTGTAGGCATTAAAGAGATGTAGTTTTTGTTGTATTGCTTTCGTATGGCTTCACATGCTTTTACCCCTGTAATTTTCGCAATGGCATACCATTCATTAGTAGGTTCTAAAGTAGAAGTTAATAAATAATCTTCTCTAATTGGTTGTGGAGACATTTTTGGATATATACAAGAACTTCCAAGGAAAATGAATTTTTCAATATTGTTTTTTAAGGATGCTTGAATCAAGTTGTTTTGAATCATCATATTATCCATTATAAATTGATAAGGATAATTATTATTTGCCATAATACCACCTACCCTTGCAGCACAATCTATTACGTAATCGGGTTTTTCATTTTCAAAAAAAAGATTTACATCATTCTGAATTCTTAAATCTAATTCTGATGAGGTTTTAAATACAATATTGTTGTATCCATTTTTTTTTAAAATTCGTACTACAGCAGAACCTACCATTCCCATATGCCCAGATACATAAATCTTATTAGTTTTATATGAATTTTTCATGTTATAAAAATAAAAAAATTGCTTGTTCTAAATTTCATAAAAATACATTTTCTACTTAACGAAGTTACTTTTTTTGCCACTAATTTAATCAATACGTTAGGATTAATTTTTCTTTTCAGTATTATTAAATAAAAAATCCAACAATTTATGCTTGCATTAATATCAAATATTTGAATTAATCATTACTCAAATTATTTTTTCGGATTTTTGGAATTAAAGTTTTTTGATTGGGAATAGATTTAGGAGTTTCTGTATGTATGTTATTTTCTTTTTTTCTGAAATTCTGTTTTGGGATTTCTTGTTCTAATTGATTTTTGATGTAAGGTTTTGAATTTAGTTTCGGTTTTGTTTTTTCAAAATCAGATTGGATATCACCATCATTCATTGATGATTCTTTTAGTTTGGGAATGTTTTTGATTTTAATATCTTTTTCATCTGTTTTATTTTTTGGAATTTCTTCAGTTGAGATCTTTTTAATGGGTTCATTTTCTGTAAAAATTTTTCTTTTGAAATTTTTTAATTCATTAGGTTTATCAAATGATGAAGGTGAATTGGGAAATTGTTTTTTAAAATTTTCAGATCCTCTTTTTTCTAATTCTGGCTTTGAATAGGTTGAATTAATCATTTCTTTTGTTTTTAATAATAGATATGATGGTGAATACTGTCTTCTTTGGGAATAATAAAAATCATTCCAATGATTATATCTGCAATGATTCCATCTTCTATAATTTGCAAAATAATAATATCCCCAATGGTATTGCCAACCATAATATTCATGCCAATATAATGGTGTCCAAGGTTGCCAATAAGAAGGATATAATCCCCACTGATATGGAGAATTCCAGCTATCGTATGAAGGCAGATAAATGTATTGAACAATTGGCCAATTATATAAAGTATAGGTGCTAGTATAAACTTTTTGAATTACGTTTGAAGTTCCAGCAGTATACGCTGGATTTGGAGTTGAATTTGATTCAGTATCCTTTGTTTCGAAATTAGGTTCAATAATATAGTCTTTGCCATATAAATCTTCATCACCAATTATTTGTATTTGAACTTGATTGTTTTGAATTTTTTCTACAATAATTACTGCCACATCCTGAACTTCATTTGCATTTACAATGTCCTGTAAAATTATGTTATGAACATTGCCATCAATTTGATCTTTTACTTTTATGTAATCAATTTGATTGTCGGCATTTAAGTCTAGATTATTGATATTGTTTTCTTTATCATTTAATTTTTTTTCAAAAATCTCGAGTGTTTCTGATTCTTGAAAGATTTTTAAAACTGCGTATAAATTTAAATTGTCACCTGGTAAATTTAATCTTGTAGATGTGTCTTGACCAAAAGCCTGAATAAAGATCCCTGAAGCAAATTGGAAGATTAATAAAATAATTGTAATTGATTTTTTCATTGTTTATTATTTTAAGTTTAATAATATTTCAACTATTCAAATTATAAAAATCAATTTATAGATAACTTAATTACGAACATAAAGATTGATGTTAAATGTTAGTTAGGACAATTCAGCAGGTTGAATGGTGTAAATAGTTTATGCATTTTGCCTTTTGAGTTTATCACGAATAATGTATTGTTATTCACGAATGTAAATTTTGAGGATCCTTATTGTTATTTTTTATACTTTTATTTAAATTTTAGAAAAATGAAAAATATGATTTTTATTATAGCTGTAATCTCAACTTCTTTTTACAGCTGCACCCCAGATAATCCAAATCCAAATAGCAATAACAATAATCCTACAAGTATTAATCCCACTTATACACAAGGCCCTGCTGTAAATGATATAGATGGTAATACTTATTCATCAGTGGTTAATTGTGGGCAAACTTGGACTTCAAAAAACTTAGATGTAAGTCATTACAGAAATGGAGATATAATACCTCAAGTTGCTGATTTTACTCAATGGGAAAATCTAACTACTGGTGCTTGGTGTTATTATGAAAACG
>CANGGD010000129.1 GCA_947453295.1 Chitinophagaceae bacterium
AAGTGAAAGCTTATTTCGATTTGATTCCAACTGATAGTTTGCCTTTTTATGAATCCGAACTTGAAATTGGGCAAATTATCGTTACTCCAAAAGCTAGCCATGACGCTGAATTGTATTGTATAGAACAACTCAAAGAGTTCAAAGCCCAAATAGAATCAGGAAAAAAAGAATTCGGAACAATCGCATCTATTTATTCTGATGATCCCGGAAGCAAAGAAAGAGGTGGCCAATACGAAATCAATAGAAATCAAAAAGATCTTGATCCTGTTTGGTTGTCAAAAGCATTTTTATTGAAAGCTGGACAGATTTCTAATCCTTTTAAAACCAAATTCGGATATCATATTATTCAGCTGGTAAGCAGAGTGGGCGACGATGCAGTAGTGAGACACATCCTGAAAATACCTCAAGTCACTCAATTTGAAATTAAAGCTGCTGTTGAAAAAATGGATTCTATAAGAGCAAAATTAATTGCTCAAACTATTGATTTCGGCACAGCAGTTTCTCGATACAGCGATGACGAATCGAGCAAGTTTACTGGAGGAATGATGCAAGGTAAAGATGGAAGCTTCTTAACTATTGATCAGTTGGATAAAGATTTAGTTGCTAAACTAAAAGATCTTGCTGTGGGGGAATATTCAAGACCTATGGAGTTTTCAGATGAAAGAGGAAAAAAAGTTGTGCGAATAGTATATCTAAAATCAAAGTCTGAACCACACAGAGAAAATCTTTTAGATGATTATAATAAAATTTCTCAATCAGCCATCGAAGAAAAAAAAGAAGACGCTTTGGAGAAGTGGTTCAATGATAAAATTAAAAACTATTACATCAGAATTGATGAAGAATATAGAACTTGTCCAAATTTAAAAAAATGGATACAGATTGCCGATATTCAAAAAAATTAATCTTCTTTCTTTTTACATTTCAGTCTTTTATTTTTAACTTGTAGTTGCTCGCCAATTTCTTCATCCTTTGTATAAAATTTTACTATGGTTAAGCCTACTGAGCAGATTTATGCCAATTATCAAGCTGAAGATTTCGATGTTTGGAGCACACTTTACAACAGACAAATTGGAATATTAAAAGATGCAGTTTCTCAATCTTATTTAGATGCCCTTATTGAAGTTAATTTTACTGCCGATAAAATTCCTGATTTTAATGAACTCAATCAATTATTTAAAAAAACTACTTCTTGGCAAATCGAAGTGGTGCCTAATATTTGTCCCGAAAATAAATTCTTCGCTTGTATAGCAGATAAAGTTTTTACTTCAACCTGTTGGCTAAGAACGATGGAGCAATTAGATTATTTGGAAGAACCCGACATGTTTCATGATGTGTTTGGCCACATGCCTTTGTTGTCTAATAAAAACTATTCTAATTTTTTTACCGCATTTGGTAGTGTGGCTTTAAAATATATCGACAACCCTGTTGCTATACAATTATTAAGTCGCATTTACTGGTACACGATTGAATTTGGTCTTATTCAAGAAAACAGCCATCTTAAAATTTATGGAGCAGGAATCATCTCATCCTTTGGTGAAACAAAAAACGCAATTGACCATAGCACAAACAAGCATCATTTTGATATTGAAAAAATAATTGACAGCCCTTACAGAACAGACATCATTCAGGATAAATACTTTATCATCGATTCTTTTGAGCAGCTTTATTCGTCTATTGGAGATATTGAGTATTTTCTTCAAAAGAAATTAGCTTAATGTATTACATTGATTTTATCACGTAGGTCACAACTCCCCAAATAGAAAAATCTGTATACTCTGTTATTTCCATTGGAGACAGCTTATTCGTTTCTGGAATTAATCTAATTTTATTCATTGTTTTTTCAAATCGCCGAATCAGCATTTCTCCGTCAACAACTGCAATAATAATTTTACCACTTACAGGTTTGATACTTCGGTCAACAATTACAATATCGCCGTGATGAATGGCTGCATTACTCATGTTATTACCTTGCACCCTCATAAAAAAAGTAGCTGGTTTGTTTTTAATCAATTGCTCATTTAAGTCAATGCCTTTATCCATATAATCATCGGCGGCCGATCCAAAGCCAGTTGCATTTGCGGTAGGTACATCTGATTGCGTAAAACGCTTACTTCCATTGTATCCGGAAGCATAAAATTGTTCGATTTCCATATAAAGTAATTTATTAAATACTAATTTGTTTAGCAATTATAATACTAATTTATTTAGTTTTATAATTTTTTTATCAACAAAAAACAGTGTATAGAAATGAGCTCCCGACATCATTAATTTAAAATACCTTTGGGACCTAAAACAAATACAAGAATACCGATTTCCTTGGCACCTACAACACGATATCAATTTGGTAAAAAAGACAAACTCAAAAGCAGAAAAGCTATACAAGAGCTGTTTGCTGAGGGAAAGTACATGAATCAATTTCCTTTGAGGGCGGTTTATGTTTTAAAGCATTCTGATTTTCAGTTACAAGCGGGGGTTTCAGTGAGTAGTAGATTCTTTAAAAAGGCGGTAGATAGAAATAGGGCTAAAAGAGTTGTACGCGAGGCGTATCGATTGCAAAAAAATAATTTAGAAGAAATTTTAAACCAACATAATCAAGCGCTTTCAATTTTTTTTATTTACAATAGTAATGTAAAGCCCGATTTTGAAAAAGTTTATGAAAGCTGTGGTACCATCATCAAACAATTGATAACTATTTCAAATGCAGCTCATCAAAAAAATAGCTAGCGCTCCATTTATCGCACTAATTAAAGTATATCAGTGGGTACTATCTCCTATGCTCGGTCCTAAATGCCGGTTCACTCCTACTTGCTCTCAGTATGGGATAGAAGCAATAAAAAGATATGGCCCAATTAAGGGTGGATGGCTTACTATTAAACGATTAGGAAGATGTCATCCTTGGGGTGGTCATGGGCACGACCCTGTTCCATAAATAATTACAATTTGAGAGCTGCTTCAACTTTCGATACGCGTGTCATTTGACGAAGTGCTGTTGCAATACCGTTAGCATCTATTCCAATTTCATCGTATAATTGTTTAGGGGTGCCGTGTTCTACTAATCTATCTGGAATACCCATTATTTTTATATCTGCCTTGTATCCATGTTCATTCATAAATTCTAGAACAGCAGAACCAAATCCACCAACTATAGTTCCATCTTCTATCGTAATTATTTTATCGTATTCAGCAAATACTTCGTGCAACATTTCTTCGTCCAAAGGTTTTGCAAATCTCATATCGTAATGTGCTGGGTCAATGCCTTCAGACTTAACATCACGAATAGCCGCTGCAGCAAAATTACCAGGATGGCCAAATGAAAGAATCGCAATGTCCGTTCCCGATTTCAATTTTCTTCCTGTTCCTATTTTTATTTCTTTCATTTTAGTTCTCCAATCAACCATTACCCCTTCGCCTCTTGGGTAACGAATCACAAAAGGATTTTGATTACTTTCTAATTGAGCGGTGTACATTAAATCTCTTAATTCTGATTCATTCATTGGAGCACTCACCACCATGTGAGGTATACATCTCATATAAGCAATGTCGTAACATCCGTGATGTGTAGGACCGTCATCTCCAACTAAACCGGCCCTATCTAAACAAAATATTACAGGTAATTTTTGAATAGCAACATCATGTATAACCATGTCGTATGCACGTTGCATAAATGATGAGTAAATATTACAAAACACTTTTAGTCCCTGTGTTGCCATGCCCGCACTTAATGTAACAGCATGTTGTTCGCAAATACCAACGTCAAATGCACGATCAGGCATTTTGTCCATCATAAACTTTAAAGAAGATCCGCTTGGCATTGCGGGTGTAATACCCATAATCTTTGGATTCTGCTCAGCTAGTTCAATGATAGTGTGTCCAAATACATCTTGGTATTTTGGGGGCTGTGGAATGTCAAATTTTTTCTTTAAAATTTCACCAGTTACTTTATCAAATAAACCTGGGGCATGCCACTTCGTTTGGTCTTTTTCTGCTAATTCATACCCCTTGCCTTTAACTGTTTTTATATGCAACAATTTAGGGCCGGGTAAATCTTTTAAATCACTGAGTGTTTCGATAAGTTTATTCACATTGTGCCCATCAATTGGACCAAAATATCTTAATTGCAGTGCTTCAAATAAATTGCTGCTCTTACTCACAATTCCTTTTAAACTGGCTTCCAGTTTGCTAGCCATGTCGCGACTAAAGTTTTTTCCTACAGGTAACTTACCTAATAACTTCCATACATTTTCTCTTAAATCGTTGTAAGTATGAGAGGTAGTGATGTCTGTTAAATATTCCTTTAGCGCACCAACATTAGGATCAATGCTCATGCAATTATCATTCAAAATAATGATCACATTACTTTTTTCTATTCCGGCATGATTCATCGCTTCGAATGCTAACCCTGCAGTCATAGCGCCATCACCAATAACTGCAATATGCTGTTTATCTTTCTCCCCTTTGTAATGAGAGGCCATTGCCATACCTAAAGCAGCTGAAATTGACGTAGAAGAATGACCCACTCCAAATGTATCATACACACTCTCACTTCTTTTAGGAAATCCACTTAATCCATCATATTTTCTATTGGTAGGAAAATTATCTCTTCGTCCGGTTAAAATTTTATGCCCATAGGCTTGATGACCAACATCCCAAACCAATTGATCGTATGGAGTATTGAAAACGTAATGTAAAGCCACAGATAATTCTACTACACCCAAACTAGCACCAAAATGACCACCATGCACACTTACCACATCAATAATGTATTGTCTTAATTCATTACTAACTTGTTGCATTTGAGACTTCTTAAGTTTCTTTAAGTCTGCTGGGCTGTTTATTTTTTGTAAAAGAGAACCGGGTTTTATTTCCATTCCATTCCTTTTTGAATACATAAAAGTAAGCATTTCAAAGATATTTTACTTCAACAATTTATAGTTGATAAAGAATAAATGCTACCTACGATGTTTATAGAATAGAGTGCTTGATTAGATGTC
>CANGGD010000130.1 GCA_947453295.1 Chitinophagaceae bacterium
AATTCCCTAATCCTGTATTGTTATGAAAAGCTCTTTTAGCATCAAACCCAATATTCATAAAATTATTTGGAACAAAATTAATATTATTTCTTTTGCAATGAATGGATAAATTCTAAATGTAAAAAGAGCATATAGAATTCATATATTCGCAAAAAAAAACATTATGAAAGAAATCATTGAAGCAGCTTGGAATGACAGAGCTTTACTGACTGATAAAAAATATTCAGATGCCGTAAGGTCAGTTATTGAAATGGTAGATAAGGGTTCACTAAGAGTGGCTGAGCCAACTATTGATGGCTGGGTGGTTAACGAATGGGTTAAACAATCAATAGTAATGTATTTTGCTATTCAACAAATGGAAACCTATATACTTCCTCCATTTGAGTTTTATGACAAAATGAAATTAAAATCAAATTATAAAGAAATAGGTGTGAGAGCTGTTCCACATGCAGTGGCGCGCTACGGTGCATTTTTAGGCAGAAATGTTGTACTCATGCCTTCTTATGTAAATATTGGAGCGTTTGTGGATGAAGGAACAATGGTTGACACATGGGCAACTGTAGGCAGTTGCGCACAAATAGGAAAGCACGTACATTTAAGCGGCGGCGTGGGAATTGGCGGTGTATTAGAACCGTTGCAAGCTAGTCCAGTTATTATTGAAGACGGATGCTTTATTGGAAGCAGAAGTATTGTTGTTGAAGGAGTAAGGGTATGCAAAGAGGCTGTATTGGGCGCTAATGTGGTGCTTACTCAATCTACAAAAATTATTGATGTAAGTGGAAATGAGCCAATTGAAATGAAAGGCATTATTCCAGAAAGAAGTGTTGTTATTCCTGGAAGTTACACGAAAAAATTTCCGGCCGGAGAGTATAATGTAGCCTGCGCTTTAATCATTGGAAAAAGAAAAACATCCACGGATTTGAAAACAAGTTTAAATGATGCATTAAGAGATTTTAATGTAGCGGTATAGTTTTTTAAAAAGTACAGGCATAAAAAAAGAGAAAGTAAAACTTTCTCTTTTTTTATGATTTTAATTATATCTTATTATTGCCTTACAACTTTTACAGTTTTAACTGAAGATGCAGAAATAATATTTACAAAATAATTTCCTTTTGAGTAATTATTCATATTAATAGTTACTGGAGGATTCATTCCTTTTTTACCTTGGATTGCAAATGAATTTAATTTTCTACCATTTGCGTCTAAAACAACAATTGTTACTTCTTGAGCATATTCTAATTCAAAATTTAATGCTGCTTTATCTGTTGTTGGATTAGGGAATACAGTAAATGTTGTGAAAGCATTATCAACTTTAATATTTTTTATGTCTGTGAAGGTTGCGAAATTGTCTTTATCTAACCCTTTAATTCTATAGAACAACTGACCATTACACTTAATCAAATTGATATTCTTGTCAGTATAAGCGTAGTTGTTGATTGGTCTGATTTCATTAGCAGTGATGCTTCCAATAGTTTGGAAAGATGCACCATCTATACTTCTTTGAATTTCATAACTTTTTGTATCTCTGAAAGTTTGATTTCCAACAGTCCAATTAATTAATCCATTATTATTATTTGCTTTAACATCAAAACTTAAAAATTTCAATGGAAGTAATGGTGTATTGTATACACTTCCGCTTATATTAACTGAAGTAGAATCACTTCCGTACAATTGATCTCCAGCTCCAGGCTCAATTACTAAACCACCATCTCCTACAACTACAAATGCATAATTATAACCACTAGGGTCGTATGCACTTGCCATTTGAATATTCATTGCAGGTGTTGGGATTTGTGAAAGTTTTATTTTGAATAAAGCATATTGTTCATCTTGATTGTAGGTTCGGCTTGCAATCGTAGCCGCGCAAAAAAACCTTACAAATGTATAATCTCCTTCTGTATACGCATCTGGCACTTGTTCAACACTAGAAGCACTGGAAAAAATAGAAGTGTTACAAACTGGTGCAGAAACCGATAATGTAGGAGCTTGTGCTGTAAGATATTTGAATGCACACTCAATATAAGAAAGAGCGCCTACATAATTACCGCCAACTGATTTCATTTTAAATACTAATGAGTCGGTTAATTGTCCCGATCCATTGGTTACTGGAGAAAACCCGCCTTGGAAATATTGTTGGCCAAATGAAATTGTATTTACAAAAGCTATTAATACAATTAGTGAGATTATTTTTTTCATTTTTGTTAGTTTTTTTCTTAATTATGGATTAGAAGGTTGGTTGAGTAACTGTAGTTGCGCTTGATCCTAATGTGGTTTTTAATCTGATATAATCTGATTGAGTGGGTAAAGCACCAATCATTGTAACTTTACCATCCATATTCAAATCTTGTTTAGAATAAACATTGCTAATTGTATTTGCACTTGATCCCAATGTAACTTTTAATTTAATGTAGTCACTTTGATTAGCTAAGGCTCCAATCATAGTTACTTTACTGTCATCATTAGCGTTACCCGCCCACATTCCATAAAATCCTGTAGTTAGCAGAGCCATTGGATTGTTGCTTACAGATCCTTTATAGGCTTTAGTTTGTGCAGTTGTAAAATCATATGATGTTGTAGTGGCTTTGCTTAAAGAAATTGATGTTGCAGAGCGAACACCCAAATGATTTCTGTGTCTAATAGAAACGAAATAGTTTCCAGGCGCATTACCAGCCATATTTAAAGGAGATATACCATCAACATCCACAACATCTCCATCTCTTTGTAATAATGCTGCTCTAGTGCTTACAACAACTGAATCTGAACCTCTGTGTAATTGAACAAACACCCAATCTACAATAGAATTGGTATCAGCAACAGCTGTTGGGCCAACAATTGAAGACAATGAAGATTCTCCTCCTCCACTTCCTGAATGAGAGAATCCAGTTGTTCCAGTGTATGGTTCTTTAAGTGGAATTAAATTAAATGCTGAAGTTCTTAAACCGTCGGTCATCTTTTTGGTTAATGTATTAAAGCAACCAGATAAAAATACTTTTGGTGAAACAAATAAAGGTGAAAGTACTGATTTAGAACCTACAACAAAAGCGCCAACATTTGTAATGTTATTTCTTGTGTAGGTAAAAGGACCCGTGCCAGTTACAGCTCCAGTTTGACTATTTAACATATCCCAGCCATTTGTTGAAGGATTACCCACTAAATAGTTTGAAATACCTGCTTTGTTTTTATTAAAGCCAGCTAATGTATCTGCACTATTCCATTGTGCTGTCAAAGATAAATTACTACCGCCAGCTACTGCTTCGCTAATATCCCATGTAGCATCAACAGCATCTGCTGTCAATGCATTACCTGAAGTTCCAGCAGTGTATGCATTTGCTAAGCAACGTACTCCAATTTCATCAACAGTTCCACTGTTTGAGATCGTAATTGGATTATATGCTGTTGCTGAATTACCAATTGGGAATAAAAAAGGAGTTGTTGACAATCCAGTCTTAGATAATTTCCCTTTACCTGAAGTTACAACAAAACTTGAGCTGCTGCTATTCGAAATAGTTGCAGCATCTGCTATAGTAAGATTACTGTCAACCAAAACTACATTACCATTTGTAAACAAAAGGTTTGAACCAATCTTAGCAGAAGAAGTCAATGTAGCATTAGCTGAATTATCTATTTCTAAATTTGGAATAGTATTTCCACTCATACTTACATTCTGTAAGGCAGATCCTTTAAGAACTAATTTTCCATCTCCTAATATGTTAGTGTTGCTTGTTACATCACCTTGAACAATGACACTAGCACCAGTTTGAATGGTAAGTTGAGCATTGTTGATATAAAGTTGTGCATTCACAATTGAAACTGCAAATAAACCCAACACTGCAAAAAACATCTTTTTATTCATAAAATTTCATTTGAAAACAAATTTATGGAGTTATTATTTTAAAACCCAAAAAAATACAATATTTAAAGCTAAGTTTTTTATTATACAAAATCGGCGTTTTAAGTAGTTTGAAAAATGATTGAATTATTTACTAAAAGCCTATTTTAAATTTAAAAAAAATAGAATAACTCATTGAAGGGAAAAAATCATATTTCAAGCACCCCTAAGCTGATAGATGACTATAAGGTTAAATTGAAATAAAAATAGTAAAAGAAGGATGTTATATTTTCTTATGTGATACCGTAAAAACCCTTGATAAATTAAATCCAAAACTTACCTCACCTTTTCCCCAGGAATTAGTTGTGTTGGTGATAAATGCCTTTTCATTCATTCCGTTAGAATTTGAGAAATGCAATTGAAAAACATGCCCCCCAGTTTCTATATCAAATCCAATAGCTAATGGGTTTTTCATCTTTTCAAATTGAGGATTTTCTTCATCTTTAACGAGATAATGATAATCTACTACAAATGCGGTTCTTTTGGATAATTTATACCTTGCCCCTATACCTAGAGCGAAAAAATCATTGGTGTAAGAAGATACTTTTACAAGATTTGAATGTACATGTGTTGGCGCCAATTGAGCACTAAAGTTTTCGGAGAATTTTCTTCCTACAATAATCTCATTGTAATATGCCATACGATCTATGAAAGCTACATTCTTACCTGAAAATTCCAATTGGTCACCCCTTATTGTAATTCCAGAAACCAACACTACTGATACCGGTGATGGCGATTTGCCCCCTACAGATTGCTGAATGGGTCTGTATTTTATGAACCCATCAAACTCCTTGTTAAAAGTGCTTCTTCCAATACCAATGGTTAAATCTTTTGATAACCCATAATCGAAGCCCATTCTCATGGAGGCTTGATCTAATCCAAATAAATTTTGAAATCCTGTATTCACATAGCCAAATCGATGCAAAATCCTTACATCCATAACTCCTTTTCCTATAAACTCTATTGAATGACCATTGATGACTCTACTTGATTTGAATGCATTATTTACAAATTCTTTCTTGTTGTCATTTTTTTCAACACCAGATAACAAATCATCTTGCGCTTTTGCAATAATA
>CANGGD010000131.1 GCA_947453295.1 Chitinophagaceae bacterium
AATAACTTTCCTGTTAATGCAAAATGTCTTAAATTTTCTTCTGCTCTTATGGCTCTGTCTTGGGCTTTTAATGCAAAAGCTCTTGAATAATAACCAATAAAAATAACGCCTACAGAAAGATTTATAAATATCAAAGGAAGTAATAAACCATCCATTGCAGTTAAATAATGGTCGATATTCACTAAAATGAATACTACAACAATCAATGCTAATAAAATTGCTGTATAATATAAAGAAGGTGCTTTTTTGCCGTGATTTTCACGATTTTGAATTTCCATATCTGAGAATGATTAATTTTAATTAATAATAAATATCAAATTTACAATCTTGTTTTGGTTTACAATCATTATATAAATTATTGAACATAATATTCCTTTTTTTGTTTTTAATTTTCAATCAGATTATTTTATGATACAAGCATCGATAATTACTATAGGAGATGAATTATTAATTGGTCAGGTTATTGATACAAATAGTGCTTGGATTGCACAGGAATTGAATAAAATTGGTGTGCCCGTTATAAGAAGATTGGCAGTTGGTGATAACTGGGAAAGTATATGGAATGCATTAGATCAAGAATCGATAGATTCTAATGTTATAATTATAACAGGTGGTTTAGGACCAACCGCTGATGATATTACCAAACCTCTATTGTGTGAATATTTTAATGGAAAATTAGTTACCAATTTAGAAGTGCTTCAGCATGTAGAAGAGCTGTTTAAAAATGTTTTTAAACGACCGCTAACTGAGAGAAACAGAAATCAGGCATTGGTTCCTGATTGTTGCACGACCTTATTCAATTCAAAAGGAACGGCTCCTGGTATGTTGTTTCACAAACAAGATAAAATATTTATTAGTTTACCCGGAGTTCCCATTGAAATGAAAACTATAATGGAAGAAAAAGTTTTACCATTCATTACAGAAACGTATAAACTGCCCCATATAGCTCATCGAACCTTAGTGACTTTTGGTATTGGTGAATCAATGATTGCAGATATGTTAGTTGAATTCGAATCAAAAATTCCAAGTCACATTAAACTAGCTTATTTACCCAATCATGGAATTGTAAGGTTAAGATTATCCAGCAATGGAGTAAATATAAAAGAAATTGATGATGAAATAGACTCTCTTTTTTCTGAATTAAAAATCTTGGTAAATGAATACCTCATTGCTGAAACAGATGATCCTATTGAGAAAATTATTGGACGTTTATTATTAAAAAACAATAAAACGGTATCAACAGCTGAAAGCTGTACAGGCGGATATATAGCGCATCAAATCACCAGTATTGAAGGTTCTTCGGCTTATTTTCTTGGAAGTGTTGTAGCTTATTCAAATGAAATTAAAAAATCAATGTTAGATGTATCTCATTATACAATTGAGAATAATGGGGCTGTTTCAGAAGCTGTTGTATCCGAAATGGCTTTGGGGATTTTAAATAAAACAAATTCTGATTATAGCATTGCGGTTTCAGGTATTATGGGGCCAGGTGGTGGATCTATAGAAAAACCTGTTGGATTAGTATGGATAGCGGTTGGAAATAAAAATAGCATTGTAACAAAATCATTTCATTTAAGATTTGATAGATACAAGAATATTCAATTAACTACGATGAACGCTTTGATGATGCTAAGAGATTTTATCATAAATAACAAAATGGAATAGATTTCATTCAATCATTTGGATGGATTATTATATTCATTTGAATATTTAAGGCTTATAAAAGAAGATCATCAATAGAACGTATAGATTTGTTCAAATCAATTGTAATTATCAATTTTCGGCTTTTAGAACAAGCTTTTTGCTTACTTTTGTTATTATTAAAAAATCATTATTCTTTCAAATATGAGTTTAGTAGACTTGATAATGCCAAAGCTTGGTGAAAGTATTATGGAAGCCACCATTTTAAGATGGCATAAACAACCAGGTGATACAATTGCAATGGATGAAACGGTATTGGATATTGCAACTGATAAAGTTGATAGTGAAGTGCCATCAACTGCCGAAGGAGTTATTGAGGCAATTTTGTACAAGGAAAATGATGTAGTTCCAATCGGTACTGTAATTGCAAAAATAAAAGTTGGGGCAAGTGCTCAAACTGCTTCAGCTGCTACACAAACATATGATTCCTCTCATATTGAAGAAATAAAAGTGGTGGATGAAATTCCTTATCAACCTGTTCAGATTGATAATAATTCACAACATAATGCAAATAGATTCTACTCTCCTTTAGTGTTAAATATAGCTCAAAGTGAAGGAGTTAGCATGTCTGACTTAGAAAAAATTAAAGGTTCTGGTCAAGATGGACGAGTAACTAAAAAAGATATTTTAGCATTTGTTTCTTCAAAATCAAATATAGTTTCAGTTTCAGCACCTACTAATATTATTCAGGAAGTTAGTGTTGTTAATGTTGCTCCAATTTCAACTAATCCACAACCCTTACCTACCGTTTACCAAGGCAATGTTGAAATCATTGAAATGGACAGGATGCGTAAATTGATTGCGAAACACATGGTTGAGAGCAAACATACTAGTCCGCATGTAACAAGTTTTGTAGAATGTGATGTCACGAATCTTGTATTGTGGAGAGAAAGAATTAAAAAAGAATTTGAAAAAAGAGAAGGGGAAAAAATAACTTTTACACCTTTGTTTATTGAAGCTATTATCAAAAGTTTGAAGAAATATCCAATGCTTAGTAGTTCATTGGATGGAGATAAAATAATTATAAAAAAAGATTTAAATATTGGTATGGCCACTGCCCTGCCTTCTGGCAATTTAATTGTACCCGTAATTAAAAATGCTGATCAGTTAAATTTAGTTGGCCTAACAAAACAAGTGAATGGATTGGCTAATGCGGCTAGAAATAACAAATTAAAACCAGACGATACAGTTGGTGGGACTTTCACTTTAACAAATGTGGGTACATTTGGCAGTATTATGGGAACGCCTATTATTAATCAACCGCAAGTTGCTATTATGGCTGTTGGGGCTATTAAGAAAAGACCAATGGTAATAGAAACGGCTCAAGGAGATACAATTGGAATTAGGCACATGATGTATATATCTTTAAGCTATGATCATAGAATCATAGATGGCGCCTTAGGTTCAACTTTTTTAAATTCCGTTAGTAAGGAGTTAGAAAACTTTGATTCTAACAGAAGTATCTAATTGAAGTTTAAATTTTATTAGTCATTAGCAGACTTGTCCCCTACAAACCAATCTTCTTTATTTCTAAATAAGACATTGAATGTAGTTAGTGTTCCGTAAATACGAGTGATGTATTGTTGCAAGTTAACTTTGTCTTCATCACTTAATAATTTGTGTGCATTAATTTGTTGTTCCATTACTCTTAATCTGTCACGCAGCATAACAATTTTGTGAAAAAATACATCTATTGGAACTTCTTTAGATTTTTGATTTTTATCTGCTGGTTGTAAAATCATAGAGCCGCCTTTCCATCTATCACCTAAAGGAACAATTTCATTAACATCAGACCACATCCTAAGGATTTTCAGTAAAGAATGCTCTATTTCAGAGGATGTTTCTATTTCGGAGGAAATGTTTTCTGGAATGATTTCGTCAAGATTTGTATCTGTCTTATCAATTTCTTTAATTCCTATATTTATAAATGAAATTAAATAAGTGGCGTAACGAACGCCAACTATAACTCCTGGGCCATGTTGAGTATGTTGTAACCTTGTACCTACTCCTAAATATAGTTGATCCATAATATTTATTTTATGTGAACAAATTTAACTGAAAAATTCAAAAAGATTACAAAATCAAAATAACTCTATTTAAAAATGAAAACAGATATTTGCAAATAAAATATCACCTTCATGATTAATGGTAAAAAAGTTATAGTTGTTTTACCTGCTTATAATGCAGCAAAAACATTAGAAAAAACCTATCAAGAAATTCCTTTTGATATTGTAGATGATGTGATATTAGTAGATGATAATAGTAAAGATAATACAGCTGCAATTGCAGAAAAACTAGGCATTCGTAACATTATTGTTCATGAGAAAAATAAAGGCTACGGCGGTAATCAAAAGACATGTTATGATAAAGCACTCTCTTTAAATGCAGATATAGTGGTTATGCTTCATCCTGATTATCAGTATACACCTAAACTAATACAAAGCATTTCATTTATAATAGCTAATGAAGTATATCCTGTTGTGTTCGCATCTCGTATTTTGAGTAATGGTGCGTTAAAAGGTGGAATGCCATGGTATAAATATGTTGCAAATAGAATGCTCACATTGTTTCAAAATATCTTATTGAATCAAAAACTGTCAGAATACCATACCGGTTATCGTGCATTTTCAAGAGAAGTTCTTGAAAATGTAAATTATCAATTAAATGATGATGATTTTATTTTTGATAATCAAATGGTAGCTCAAGTTTTTAGTAAAGGTTTTGAAATTGGAGAAGTTACTTGTCCAACAAAATACTTCCCAGAAGCTTCATCCATCAATTTAAAAAGAAGTGCGATTTATGGCTTAGGAGTTATTAAAGTTAGTGTTGAGTATCGATTATCAAAATGGAAGATTTTTACGCCTGTTTATTTACGTTGATTTTATTACAGAGCAAAGCAACATCTTTAAACACAATTTCTTAATTATAAATTTATAATTATTGATGTTGAACATTTCTTTTATAGAAATAAAATCCATTTTTGGAATACAAGAAAACAGCATCTCTAACCTCCTCTTCCAAATTAATTCTATTATTCGTTTTACAGGATATATAAACTGTTTTATCTATTTCGCCCTTTAATAACCAATCTTGATTTTTGTAGTTTTGATTGGATTGGGGCAAAGAATTTCCATAAAAAAATGTTGTGTAGGTTCTGTAATTAT
>CANGGD010000132.1 GCA_947453295.1 Chitinophagaceae bacterium
CCTTACAAGAGGAATATGATAATTCCGGTCTCATTATAGGTAATAAATATGAGGACTGTACTGGGGTGTTACTTTCTTTAGATGTAACAGAATCAATCGTTTTAGAAGCCAAACAAAGGAATTGTAATCTAATTGTCGCGCATCATCCTATTGTTTTTAAAGGAGTAAAAAGATTAAATGGTAGAAATTATGTTGAAAAAACAATAGAGGCTGCTATTAAAAACGGAATCGCAATTTATGCTTGCCATACAAATATTGATAACGTTCTTAAAGGGGTAAATGGCAAAATCGCTAACAAAATTGGGTTAACCAGTCAATCTGTTTTATTACCAAAAGAAAATAGTTTAGTTAAAATTTCAATATATGCTCCTCCTGCTAATGTAAAACAAATTGAAAAAGTGGTTTTTGAGGTAGGTGGTGGGAGCATTGGAAATTATAGTGAATGTAGTTTTATATCTGAAGGAATGGGGGGATTTAAGCCTGGCGATCATTCAGATCCTTTCATTGGACAGATTGGAATTAGGCATGAAAGCCACGAAAGTAAAATAGAAATAATTTCTCCTTTTTGGCTCCAAAATCAAATCATTTCTGCAGTAAAAGCAGTACACCCGTACGAAGAAGTCGCCTATGAAATTAATGGATTAAAAAATGAGTACAAGGAAATTGGCGCTGGGTTAATTGGAGAGTTGCCTGAAAGTATTAGTGAAATTGAGTTTTTAAATCATTTGAAGTTAAAATTTAACCTAAAAGTGATCAAACACACTAGGTTGTTGAACAAAAAAATAAAAAAAGTAGCAGTTTGTGGCGGATCTGGTAGTTTTTTAATAAATCAAGCTAAATCTTTGGGTGCAGATATTTTTGTCACCTCAGATATAAAATACCATGATTTTTTTGATGCAGATGATCAGTTGATTTTGGCAGATATTGGCCATTATGAGAGCGAACAATTTACAATTGATTTATTTGATGATATTTTAAAGGAAAAATTCCCTAACTTCGCCATCCAAAAAACAAATATTAATACCAATCCCATAGAGTTTTATTTATAAAACTTTCTTCGGAGAATGCGATTTATAGTTGTTAATTTAAAACAATAAAATTATTATGGCATCAGTTAAAGAATTTTCAGTAGAAGAAAAACTAACATCATTAGTTCGTTTACAAAAGATTGACAGCAAATTAGATGAAATTCAGATATTGAAAGGGGAATTGCCAATTGAAGTGAAAGATCTTGAAGATGAGATAGAAGGATTGCATGCTCGCCAAACAAGAATTGAAGAAGAAATTAATGGCATTCAAGAATTTATTGAGTTGAAAAAGAAAGGTATTCAAGATGCTCAAGCTTTGATTAAGAAATATGATAAGCAAAGTGAAAATGTAAAAAACAGTAGAGAGTTTGAAGCATTGAATAAGGAAATTGAAATGCAACAATTGGAGGAAAAACTTTGCGAGAAACATATCAAAGATGCTACAGAAGAAACAGCAGATAAAGCTCGTCAATTGGAGTTGGCTAAAAAGGCAGTTGCTACAAAAGAAAATAATTTAAGTGGGAAAAAAGCGGAGTTAGAAAAAATCATTAAAGAGACCGAAAAAGAAGAAAAACAATATAACAAAGAAGCACAAGAAGCTAGAGGGCACGCTGATGAGAGATTGCTAGACTCATACGATAGAATTCGTAAAAACTACAGAAATGGCTTGTCTGTTGTGCCTGTAGAAAGAGACAGCTGTGGTGGATGTTTTCATGCTATTCCAAGACAAAAACAAAGTGAAATTAAATTACACAAAAAAGTGATGGTATGTGAAAATTGTGGTAGAATTTTAGTTGATGCGGATTTAAACGATTCTATAGACGTAAAATAATTTTTTAAATAATTTTTCAAAAGCTCATTCATTTTTGAATGAGCTTTTTTTATGAATTTTATTTTGATAAAATAAAACAGGATAACAAAATAGTTTTCTTAATTTGCTAAATATAAATGTTAAAAAGGCTATACATAAAAAACTATGCAATTATTGAGGAAATTGAAGTTGATTTCCTAAATGGGTTAAATGTAATTACAGGTGAAACGGGAGCAGGAAAAAGTATTTTAATAGGCGCTCTGAACTTGATCCTTGGTCAAAGAGCAGATAGTAATGTTTTACTTGATGTAGAAAATAAATGTATTGTTGAGGGCATTTTTGCCATGAATAAAGATTCGCAATTAGGGCAGTTTTTAAAAAATTATGATATAGAATTAGGAACAGAAATTTTTTTAAGAAGAGAAATTTCTTCAAGCGGGAAGTCTAGAAGTTTTATAAATGATACACCTGTTAATCTTTCTCAATTAAAAGAGGTTAGTTTGTTATTAGTTGATCTTCATCAGCAATTTGATTCTCTTGAAATTAATTCTCAATCTTTTCAAATACAAGTTCTTGATACAATAGCAGGTAATACAATTTTATCAAATGAATTATCAGAAAATTATTACCAATACCTTCAAATAAGAAACGAATTTAATCATACAAAAGAACTAGAGGGGACGGCTCAAAAGGAGCAAGATTATTTACTATTTCTTTTTAAAGAATTGGAAGATCTTAATTTAAAAGAAAATGAGTTGGAGTCGATTGAGTCTAACTTGAAAATACTAAATGATGCAGAAAGTATAAAGATTCAATTGTCGTCTGTCTATCAGGTTATTAAAGAAGGAGAACAACCTTTGTTTCAACAAGTAAAATCTTTGGCGAATAAATTGAAAATCACAAATGGGGATACTATTGGCACTGAATCAATAAAGGAAAGGCTATTGAGCGTTTCAATTGAATTACAAGATATTGCTGAAGAGCTTGAAAAAATTGAGTCTTCAATACAATATGACTCAGAGTCAATTAATATGTTGAATGAAAGATTATCTCTTGGGTTTAAGCTTTTAAAAAAACATCAGTTCCAATCGACCGCAGAATTGTTATTACTTCAACATCAGATAGAGGAAAAATTAGACGGTTATAAAAGAATAATTTCAAAAATTGCAGAGCTGGAAAATAAAATGAATGTGGCATATGAAAAGTGTCTATCTATTGCTCAAATTATTTCAAAAAATCGGATATCCGTTATTGATATTTTCACTAAAGAAATAAATGCTTTGCTAGTAAAAGTAGGGATGCCGAATGCAAAGTTGCAGGTGAGGATGGAAGATTCGCCATTGACAAAAGATGGGATTGATAATGTTGATTTCTTATTTGATGCGAATAATAAAAATAAATTTGAACCTTTGGGCAAGGTGGCCAGTGGGGGTGAATTAAGCAGATTGATGTTGTGTATTAAATCTTTAGTAGCTCAAAAATTAGCAATGCCAACTATGATTTTTGATGAAATTGATTCGGGTATTAGTGGTGAAGCAGCTAAGCAAGTTGCTGGTATAATGAAGGCTTTATCACAGAATCATCAGATAATAACAATTACTCATCAGCCACAAATTGCCGCCAAAGCAGATACCCATTATTATGTTTTTAAAAATAAAAAACAATTTGGTGTTCAAACTGAAATACGTTTGTTAGCAATTGAGGATAGAGTTATTGAGATTGCTAAAATGTTAAGTGGAGAAAAGCCGACTTCTACAGCTTTAGAAATAGCGAAAGAAATGATTCACAATTAGTTTAGTTATAAGGCCTAACTTTTAAAATAGAATAATTACTTTTACACTCAAATTAATCATAAAATTATAAATTCAACATGGCACACAATTTATTAAAAGGCAAGAAGGGGATTATTTTTGGAGCACTTGATGAAAAATCAATAGCTTGGATTACAGCAATAAAATGTTTTGAAGAAGGTGCGGAAATAGTTTTGACTAATGCACCAGTGGCAATGAGAATGGGGGAAATAAATAAATTGGCTGAAAAAATAAATGCGCCAGTAATTGCTTGTGATGTTAGTAATGGGGAAGATGTTGAGAATTTAATAGTAAAATCAATGGAACATTTTAAAGGTGGTTTTGATTTTATTTTGCATTCAATTGGGATGAGTTTGAATGTTCGCAAAGGAAAACATTATACTGAAATTGATTACGCACATAATCTTAAAACTTTTGAAATATCATCTATGAGTTTACATAGAGTATTGGCAACATGTATGAAGCATGATGCGCTTAATCATGGGGGTAGTGTTATTGCATTAAGTTATATAGCTGCACAACGTGTTTTCCCTGATTATAATGAAATGGCTGATGCTAAATCTTTATTAGAGAGCGTTGCTAGAAGTTTTGGATATCATTATGGAGTTAAAAAACAAGTGAGAGTAAATACTATATCTCAATCACCAACAAAAACAACTGCTGGAAGTGGCGTGAAGGGATTTGATGGCTTTATTAATTATGCAGAGCACATGAGCCCATTAGGGAATGCTTCAGCAGAAGATTGCGCTAATTATTGTGTTGTAATGTTTAGTGATCTTACTAAAATGGTAACGATGCAAAATCTATTCCACGATGGCGGATTTTCATTCACCGGGGTTACTAATAAGGTTATAGAACAAATGGAAAAATAAAGTACACTTTTTAAAAGTATAATTAAAGCAGTTTTCGTCTTTTTGTTTTAGATAAGATTAAAACTGCTTTTTTTATTTGTAAGAATTTCAAAAAAAGGTTGAAAGATTAAACTGATGAAATTGTATTAATATTCATCTTCGTTAAAGAAGAAGTCTTCTTGGCTTGGATAATCCGGCCAAATATCTTCAAGTCCTTCATAGATTTCTCCATCTTCTTCAAGTTCCTGTAGATTTTCAATTACTTC
>CANGGD010000133.1 GCA_947453295.1 Chitinophagaceae bacterium
AATTTACAGAACCAATGATGGTATATGTATTTTCTGCACCATAAAACCTATACACTTTGCTATGACTATTTCTGCTGTCATCCAAAGGATAAAACCATTTAACGCCTGCTTGAGCATAATTATCTATTACTGATTTGTCAATTAAACAATAGTCGTTTTTGATAGGAGATTGTATTCGAACTTCGATTTTTCTTACTATAAAATTCTCTATCAATGTTGGGGTTGGCTTGAAATACGGCGAAATTATTTCAACTGATTTAATAGAATTGTCGTGCAGAACATTTTCTTGAATAAAAGAAATAAAATCACTTTGAAAAGAATTATAAAATACATAGTTTTTTTCTTTTGTAATACCAATTTTATTGAGATAAGTAGAAATTAATTTCTCTGCTTCTGTTTCTATTTTTCCATACTGATTGAAAACATAATTTATAAATTCCTTTATTGATTTTTTGAAATCATTGGGGAATTCTTTTCCGCTAATAAGTTCGTGTTCACTAATACACTCTAGGTTTTCACACCAGCCAGATTGTGTAATATTGTTAGATCCCGTCAGAATAATAAGTTCTAGGGTTCGGTCTGGATTTTCAACTAAAACGAATGAATGCTTTGGGTGAAAATTACCTTTATTCTTTCCAACCATAGGCATATTTACAGCCACCAGTTTATAATCTAAATATGGACCACTATCTTTCCCTTTCGCATTTTGGTCAAAATAAACTGTTATTGGCGGTACTACATTGTCTTTATACAGTCTTCTCCATAATATATTATTGGCGATATTATTATTGGTGAAATTTTGCCCTGAAACTATAATAGGCATGATATAGTTTTCAAAAAATTGGGGGTCAAAATTAAAAGTATAAAAAAGAGCTGCCTTAACGGAACGTCCATTAATTTTTGCAGTAAGTCTTTCTTTTAATATGTGGTACTTATCTGTCATTTCGAAGTGTTAATTTGTCGATATAAACTCAAATAAGTATCTATAAAATATCCATTCGTATTAGAAGAAACTGGGTCAAATGCAGGATTCATAAAGCCGCCTTCACTATGATGCACTTCAATTAAATTATTATTGTGTGTCATCCAAGGCGAACCGCCCCTCCAATTAGTAACTTCTATATTTTTTTCAATAAGATCGATTATTAAACTCCAGTTGTCCTTTTGTAAAGTTTGAATAAAAGCATTTTTGATTTTATTATGTTCTGAATCATCAATAAAAAAATAATTTACAGCATGTTTACACTGATTTATGTATTTGTCTTTTAAAATTTCAGATTTATTCCATAATGGCTTTGTTTGAATATATCTAAAAATCTGATTAATGGGAGAAATCAACTGTTCTGTAATTACCGTTTCCTTTAGTATGTTTTTCAAATTTAAATTGTCAGCAGAAAGACTCTTAGAAAATGCATTTATGAATTCGTAGAGATTAAATTCCTTAGGTAATTTATTTTTTCTAACAAAATCAAATAATACATTCTGATAAGGCATAGATATGTTTACCATTAAAATATTAGTAGTATAAAATTCAACTTCCTTTTTGGTAATACTTAATAATTGTTTACATACAGATAACTCTGCTACATTAAAATAACCCTGATTGTTTTTAAGTACTTTGTTTACGATTTTAAGAATCTGATCCTTTTCTACTATTGCATTTATTTTGTTATCAAACACATCTCTGAAATTCTCTTTTTTTACAAAGCCTATATCATTAAAAGGCCTTGCATATTTACCCCAAATTCCATAAGCGCGCTGATTAGAAAGTATGTTATCTGCTGAATTGTTAGATACAGAGATTCGACTTGATTCTGCAAGTCTTTTTCTTGCTGCTTCAATACCATTAAATCCTAATCCTGAAAATGCAGCATCACATCGAACATAAGCCATTAACTGCTCAAACCTCATGAAGAACTTTGCAAATTGAACATCTGCTTCTCTTTCATAAAAATAGTGAGCTAGACAAAAAATTTGAAAGTCGTGTATGTTGGAAGAAACTGTTGATAGATTGGGAATCAATTTTTTGCCCTGATGTTGCCACAGCACTTGTAATGCCAATGGGTCTCTTGAACCTTTGACACTGTAATCAGGATCGATTTTGGTAAAGTAAAATGATGCGGAAGTTTTGGTCATTTAAATATTATCTAGAAGAAATATGATAAGTGTCTAATTTATTAATAAATAATGTCTTTTTGTTTAAATATATTTCAAATTAACTAGTAATTTTTTTTACTCGGTATCACACCCCTTACCCCACCTCTCGGCTCTTCAACATCTCCGTCATACCTTGGTATCAAATGGATATGACCATGGGGCAAGGTTTGCCCAGCGGCTTCATTAATATTAATGCCCACATTAAAACCAGCAGGATTGTATTTTTCTTGTACTATTCCTTTAACACGATTTAATAGCTCAATGCAATCTTTCTGCTCCTCTGATGACAAATCAAAATAATCAGCAGTATGCCTTTTTGGTATTATCAATACATGGCCTTCATTTACAGGAAAGCCATCGTAAATAGCAAAAGACAATTCGCTTTCCAATATTTTTTCTCTTTCCAAATTACAGAAAGGGCAAGGTTTGTTTTCGTTCATTTATAAATATTCAAAACCGTTATTGGCGGCTATTGTTATTAATGGTTGTATAGTATCTCTGAATTTAATTTTGGTATGGTTTGTTTCCAGATTATTCAGTTCCGGTAAAATGGTTAAATAATCTTCCAGGGATTTATTTCTTGGCTCTTTTTCACATACAATTTTTATTGCGGTTTCTTGTAAATTAAAAAAAGAATCAAAATATTTGTTCATTGATTGCAGTTTATCACTTTTACTGCTATTGAAAGATTTATCTGCCGGAATTAAATTCCACATTAGATCATGTGAAACAAAATTATAAGGTACAAAATGATCTAATGCATAATCATCTTTAGTAAGATGTTGGGATGTATAAATGCAATCAATACTTCCAATTTCGTCAAAAACAATATTCCAAAATTTCCGTTGCTTATTATTATTAAATCTCAAAGCTGGTTTTATTAATTTATTAGGAATGTCAGGAACATTTGGATTTTTAGACTGTAGGAATAATGCCAAATTCCAGTAGCAGAAGTTTTTTATAACCTTAGCATTCAACAAAAAGTAATTAGCCCAGAGAATATCTACACTGATATAATCCTTTTCTAAGATGTAAGGACAATAAAACGGGATTTTTTTTGACTGTATATAAATGTTTTTAGGATTTTTTTCTCCAGGGAACCAAGGGCTCAAAAACCAGTGAGGAACATTATTATTGAGTGACGCAAGAATATTTTTTGTTTTTTTGTTTTCTGTTTGTAATAGTGTTTTTAGTATTTCCTTTTTATCTGCATCAACTGTTAGCACTTCTGTATTTTTAATTGTATTGATGGCAGTCTGTAAATTGTCCAGCTTTCCAAATGATACATGAAAGTAATTGACTGTATACCAAGCATTGCTCACCATACGGGCGAAAATATCATGTTTGGAAAATATCGTTGTTTGAGACTTAAACCCATCTTCCAGCGCTTCTATGATAGATAATAACCAGTAAAATTTATAAGTAGCATTTGTATTTTTGAAACAAGCTGCTAGCTTTTCTATGGGTAAATTTTTATCATTGGGGATTATTTGCTGCATAATGTATTTACAAAATTTTAAATTTTTAACCCACTGCTAATTTCCTCCCTTCATTCAGTAACAATGCCGGTGGTATATTTTCTAACCTCCAAATAATATTCATTGGTCTACTTCCTTCATGACTTACATAATTCAGTTTGCCACAAAAAACAAAACCCATTGTAATTCCATCTTCATCAGTATTCTTTTCTCTTATAAAAAGTAATATTGATTTTTTTATGTGTTTGTGATTAATATAAGACTGTCCTTTGGGGCTTTCAGAAGTTGTTGCATTTTGACTTTGCCAATGGAAGATTTCGCTATTAACAAAATAATCATGGTACATAGTGCTCGGACTAAATCTACCTTCGGTTTTATCTAATGTAACAAAAAGCGCTTCAGTTTTAATCTCCGGCAAATTCAATACGCCTTCTCTACTTGGATATTTTCGATTTAATGTATTGGCTTTTAGTCCCACCAAAATTTGATTTCTTGTAAACCTTCCGTGTAAATTCAGTGTAGATTTAAAGCCGAGATAAATATCTTTTTCAATGGCTTCAATCTGATTTATTCTGATCGAAAAATATTCAACCATTTCTTTTTTAATATAATCGGCTTTAAGCAACTCTTTTAATTTTAATTCCAAATCTTCATATCGATCTACTTTTGGTTCTTCATTATAAATGTCAAAATAGAACATCAATAAATATTGTTGCGCCATCTCCGATTGAGTCATATGGCATCCTGCATTTATCCACTCAATAATGAAATTAAAATAAGCATTACTTTCACACGCCAACCAAGCTTTAGACATTGCGCCTGCAATTTTTTTATTTGAAGTATTTGATTCAATATTATGACCATCAACCATCGAAATTAATTCGAACCAAAGCCAATCAGTATCAAAAATTGTTTTTACGTTTATTTCTGTGAGATTTATGAAATTCGTCAATGTACATTCAACAGAATAATCTTGCTTGAATCTAATGATGGCATCTTTTATTTTTTGAACACCTCCTATTATGTGTCGCTGTACATTTTTTAAAATAATA
>CANGGD010000134.1 GCA_947453295.1 Chitinophagaceae bacterium
AATAAGCAACCACCACCTTCATCTGCTTTGGATCTCCAAGTATTTTGAGTTTTTTTAATTACAACAGGACCGTATGCTTCGCCTTCAAAATGATAAACTTTTCCTAACAGCCCTTTTGATACTATCTTTTTCGCTTCTTCAAATGTTCCAATAAACTTATTGTGATAACCAACTTGATTGACTATATTTTTTTGTTTTGCTAATTTTACTAATAAACTTCCTTGTTGAGTATTTAAACAAAATGGTTTCTCTACAAATACATGAATCCCTCTTTGGATAAGTTCTTCTACAATAGAGGCATGATGTTTTGTGGGTACAGCAACAATTACTGCATCCGGATTTCTTTCATTTAACATTTGCTGATAATCTTTGAATGTTTCAAATGAAGAATATTTATCTAAAACATCGCATATCATCTTAGAGTAGTCAACTACTCCAACAATTTCTACTTCTGGATGAGCTCCGAGTATAGCTAAATGAGATAGTCCCATTTTTCCTGCACCAATTAATCCGACTTTTATCATATTATATTGTATTGTAAGATTTCGCTTTTTAATAATTCGTATGCTTTTTTACCTTTATTGATTAATTCAATGGAAGGTGGGTTTATTCGTAATTGTTCTATTGTAGTTAGAACCTTTTTGGATGTTAGATAGGGCTCATGTAACATCATTTTATTTTCGATTAAATATTCATCTACTTTTAATAATCTATCCTGATAAACCGAAATGGTTGGTATTCCTAAAATAGCTGCTTCTCTAGTCATAGAACCACCAGCGCCAATAAATAGATTGCATTCTTTTATGATTTCATCAAATTCAATCGGTTTATTTGGTACTGTTATTTTTGAAAATTTATCTTGTTGATAATGTAATAATTGCAAATCGTTTCTGCATAAAACAATAATCTTAAAATTTGATTGCAGATCTGTAATAAGTTCATCAAGAAAATTTATTTTCCCTTTATAATATTGAGCAGTTTGAGGTTCTGGTCTTATAAATATTTTAAAATCATTATTTTCTTTATTTTCTGATTTTAAATAATTCTTTAACCATAAATAAATCCCTTCTTTTAATCCAGGATAATGTTTTGTTTTGTATGTATAATTAAAAAAGAAATTGTTTTTCAATTTAAAATTTTCAGGGATTAAAATTTTAGTTGCAAAGAAAAAACTGCTTTTATTACCCAATGCATGTTCATTATCATTTGTGTATATTGACGGAATATTCAACATTCTTGCTACAATTGGCGAATGAAATGAGCTTTGTGAAACTGCTAATTTTATTTTTTTATGTTTTAAGAATCTATATAGACTTATAATTCTAATTGGAAATCCTATTGTTTTTTTTATAAAGTTCTTTCCATAATGTTTTCCAATAGTTGTGTGTTTTATTTTTTTTTGATTGAGTAAATCTATTGTGTTTGCTAATGGTCTTGAAGTAACAATGATTTCATGACCTTCTCTAGTTAAGTCCTTCATCAAGTATTCAAACATATTAATGTGTGGTGAATTAGATATGTCAAACCATATTTTCATAATGTGATTTAATTTTGAAGATTATAATTTTAAATTGAAGAAATACTTTTTATACTTAACTATTGCACATATTATTCTTGAATGGATTTTATAATATTCACTTTGAAATGATTTATATAAGTACTTAGAGATAGCATCATCCAAGCTTGTGACCATCTCATGTAGGGTATTCTTGAACTACATATTTTATTTATTTGATAATAGAAATAACCCTTTTTTGATTGCATATTATCAATAGTCCATTTCAATACTTTATCTATTAATTCCTTATGATGATCAATTTTGTTTGTTTTTTTTAATGTAATAATTAGTTGAGATGGCGCATGTATATCAATAGGATATAGCGTATCTGAATAGTATTTAGATTTTCCTTCAACAGTAAAGAAATTATCTACATAATATTTAAATCCTTTTTCTTGAATACTTTGAAATTGTATATTACCAGTATATTTTTCATATTCAGCAATACATTGGATATTAAAACCAGTATGAAAATTATCTATCCAATGATGGAATTTTGAATCGCCATAATTCCATGATCCATCTCCATTTTGTTTATTGGCTACGAATTGAATATTAGAAGTGGCTATTTTATATAGAGTATCATTTTTAGTATAATAATACACTCTGGAAAGTAATCTCGCCCCTAATAAAATTGCATTATATACAATGGAGTGATCTAATGGAGAATAAGAAAATCCAATATTGCCTTGTTTATCTTTAATTACGTTTAGCTCATTTACTATAAACATACAAGTGCCTTCTGCACTTTTCAAAAGTTTATTTTCCTTTGTAATTTCATAGGAATCTAATAATGAATTCGCAACAAATGAAGACACAACAATAGTAGGTGTGTATTTGGGTTGAAAAAAAGCTCTTGATTCCCAATCAAAATTATATCCCCAACAGTCATATTTATATCCAGTGGATTTTAATTCATCAATTTTATTTACAAAGAAATTAATCTTTTTTAAAATAGTATTGCTTTTACTATGTTTATACATTTCACAATGAGAAGATAAAAATAATCCCATCGCTTTTGGATTATAATCAACATTTATTAGAAATAATTTCCTGAGATTAAATGGAGATTTTTTAAACAATTGAATCCATCCCAATCTAAAAATTCTATTTTTATTTATTAATGGCAATTTTTTAAAAAATTTACTATTTAGTCCATCATATGGATCATAGCCTTTAAAATTATTGTCTTCACAATATTTATATAAATAACAAAATGAGCGATATATTTTTTCTTCAATTTTCATTATTTGATTGTTGCAG
This sequence comes from Chitinophagaceae bacterium, assembly GCA_947453295.1. GTDB lineage: Bacteria > Bacteroidota > Bacteroidia > Chitinophagales > Chitinophagaceae > Ferruginibacter. Next base: position 2,822 of record CANGGD010000134.1, read on the forward strand.
TTTGAATGATCAAATTTTTATAAAAATCAAAATCATTTTCATTCCTATTTTTATAGATGTTAAGTTCTTTATTAGATGTGTATTTTTTTAATATTGAACTTGTTTTAGAATAGAGGTCATCAAGGTTTCTGTTTTTAAATATAATTGTCCCAATAGGTCTTTCTACAGCATCAGATGCAATAACTGGAGTATTTAAACATATTGCTTCTCTCACTGAAATCGAATCGCCATCAATATTTGTAGCTCTAATAACCAAATCAGATTTTGAAATTAATTTTGAAAACGACAATAGAGTAGGTATTAAATAAAAATTCTTTTCTAATCTATTTATTTTTATTTCATTTTTTATTTTTTTAAAATAGCTTTCGTGCTCTTCTTGACTTGAAACAATGAATATAAAGATGAATTCAAATTCGTTTTCTATCAATCTAGATGATAGTTGTAAGCTTAAGTCTAATCCATACAAGTCTTCATTATTATACATTTTTAATTTTGACGCATTTGAAATAATGATTTTCTTGTTTTCATTTCTAGCAGTTTCAATTATGTTTACTACTTCATTTGGCAAAATTGGCTCGTTTGCTATTACAGGCATTATAAATGCTGGTTTTACAAAATACTTTATCTTATTTAGTTGTTTAGCAGGAACAATGTTTTTATTAACAATTATTATTTTGTCGCAACAATTATTCATCCATCTATTAATTATATTGTATTTGAAATTTCCGAACCCATGAATCGTTAAAATGATTTTCTTTTTAAATAGTTTACCAAATATTATATGTACGTACCGATAAATTATATTGCCGCTTTGTATATATAAAATATCAGCGTGTAAAATTTTAATTAAGTATTTGAATAATTTTTTACTTTTGATGTTGTAAATATTTTCTTTAATTATTTTTGATTCATCTATAAAATCAAAAATGAATTCATTTTCTAGTAAGTTTTTTAATCGGTCAATATGTATGCTAATGCCCCCAATTGGTGGAGCTATTGGCCCAAATATTAATACTTTTAATTTCCCCAATAAGAATGTTTTAAATATGTTTTATTAATTGAAATTTTTTATTTGATTCTAAATCTTCTAATTCAGTGGCGTATTCCAATTCTATATCTATATCTTTTCCTAACATGTTATTCAAGTTTCCCATCAATAGTAATTCGTCATTTTTATTATAATTATTTGAAACAGCTAATTTTAATTTTATAGAGCAGTCTTTTTTACTTTGAATGATTTCCGCTTTATTTAAATGTTTGATCCCTTTAAAAGCATGGTCTATACAACCTACAATACTGCCATCTTTTAATTGCAAAGTGTTTCCTGTTCTCCCTTCAATTTTTATTATATCTGGTTCAATTAAATTTTTTTCAAAATCTGTTGATTTCACAATTATTGTATCATCAACAGCATATCGTATCAATGGGAATGAATAATTATGTAAAGCAGTTGTTATAATGTTATTGTTTTTATATTCATTTATTGAATAGAGTGGGAGAGGTTTATATCTTTTTTTATGATCTTGTGCTAAACAAATAGTTCTTTCTACATTTCCATACCAATCATAAATTCTAGTGTTGAAATATTGCTCTATATTTTCTCTTTGATATTCATAAAGCATTTCTGATGATGTAAAAGCAGTTGGTATAATTAATTTCAAGTCTTTATTCCTTAATTCAACAAATAATTTATATAAATAACTTGGAAATGCTTCTATTGCCTTCGGTTTGAATTCTTTTATCAAATGATAAAAAAGGTTTATTGTTTTATTATTTATATTAGGACTAGAAATAAATAATTTGTTACTTTCTTTATCGTAATGATATAAAGAGTTTTTATTTAAATAACCTCTAATAGAGAC
>CANGGD010000135.1 GCA_947453295.1 Chitinophagaceae bacterium
AAATAAAAAGCAAAAGGCTCAATAAAATAATTAATGCAAATATTATAAGGATTTTAAAAACACTATTATTACTGTCATACATGAAATTTGCTAATTCATCATGTATCATTTTTATATTCAATGATAGAAGCAGACCAGTTATAACCCATGCTATAATTTGAGTTGATTTTTTGATAACAAATTCATGCATCATTTTCTTTTCACTTACAAAATATATTAGCGGAATTATAGCAAAAGATAATTGAACACTTAAAATCACTTGACTAAAAATAAGCAATTTGTCTATTTTACTTTCTCCCATTAATACAATAAAAAAAATAGCCGGTATTATTGCCAACAACCTCGTTATTAATCGTCTCAAAGCAGGGTTAATTCTGATTTTTAAATAACCCTCCATTACAATTTGACCAGATAATGTGCCAGTAATTGTTGAGCTTTGTCCAGATGCAATTAATGCAATCGCAAATAACAATGATGCGAATTTAGATCCAAGAATAGGGGATAATAATTGGTGGGCCTCTTTTATTTCGCCAACATCTGTTCTGCCTGTATTAAAAAATACGGTTGCTGATAAAATTAAAATAGCTGCATTAATTAAAAAAGCAACATTCAAAGCAATTGAACTATCAATAACACTCCATTTTAATGCTTCTTTAATTCCCTTGTTGGTTCTCTTAATTTTTCGCGTTTGTATTAATGCAGAATGCAAATATAAATTATGAGGCATAATGGTGGCTCCAATCATTCCTATTGCCAAATACAAAGCTGTTTCTTTGGGGATTACACCTGTGTTATTAGTATGATGATATAATTGTTCAGGGGAAGGCAAAGAGGGTATAAATCCAACAATGATTTCATGTAAATTAGGATTTGAAATAATTATATTGATAAGAAAACAAATTCCAATAATAATTATTAAAACAATTATAAATGCTTCTATTTTTCTAATGCCTAATTTTTGTAAATACAATAATAAAAAAGTGTCTAACACAGTAATACCTACACCATAAATAAGCGGAATTCCAAATAATAATTGTATACCAATGGCCATACCTAATACTTCAGCTAAATCTGTAGCGGCGATTGCAATTTCTGCCATTATCCATAAAATAAAATTAATCTTCAAAGGAAAAAATTCTCTATTTGCTTGTGCAAGATCTCTTCCTCTTACAATTCCTAATCTAGCACTTAAACTTTGAAGTATAATTGCCATGATGTTACTCACTAATAAAACCCAAATTAAAGAATACCCATATTTACTCCCAGCTGCAATATCCGTTGCCCAGTTACCTGGGTCCATATATCCAACACTTACTAAATATGCAGGGCCTATAAATGAAAAAATCTTTTTCCAATTTTTACCTTTAGAAGTGGTGTCTATAGTTTCATGTACTTCACTAAGAGATATATTATATTTATTGTCAGTGTTCATAGTTATTTTAAACAGTAATCATATGTTTACAAGTCCAAAAAAATAAAAAATAAAATTTCAAACAAATATCATGCTTAAAAAATAAAATTCTTTCTATATTTAAGACAAATCATAAATAATGAATTTCCAAGAATATAGTCTGCCTTATAAAATTAATCCTTCTTATCAAAAAAAAATAGCTTATTTCTCAATGGAATTTGCTATTCATCAACCTTTAAAAATCTATAGCGGCGGTTTAGGTTATTTAAGCGGCTCTCATTTACGAAGTGCTTATGAACTTAAGCAAAATTTAATTGGAATTGGAATTCTCTGGAAATACGGATATTATGATCAGGCAAGAAATCAAGATCAAACATTACAAATTCAATGGAATGAAAAATTATATAGTTTTCTTGAACAAACTGGTATAAAATTTCAAATTGAAATTCATGGACATCCTGTTTGGGTAGAAGCTTTATATCTTAATCCTGATACATTCAATACCGCGCCTTTATTTTTACTTACCACAGATATTCCTGAAAACGATTATGTTTCTCAAACTATTTCTCATCGATTGTATGATGCAAATGTTGCTACTAAAATTGCACAGTTCATTTTGTTGGGTGTTGGCGGCGCTAAATTAATTGATGAATTAAATTTTAATCCTGAATTATATCATTTAAATGAAGCACACTCAATAAGCGTTGCATTTTATTTGCATAATAAATATGGCAATATTGATGATGTTAAGAAAAGATTAGTATTTACAACACATACTCCTGAAGAAGCAGGCAATGAAAAACATGATATTTTTCTTTGTGAAAAAATGAGTTATTTCTGCGGAATGCCTTTAGATGAAGTTAGAAAAATTACAAGCACTACAGATGATTTATTTAATCATTCATTGGCTGCATTAAGATTTGCAAAACTCGCAAATGCTGTAAGCCAATTACATGGAGAAGTGAGTAGAAATATGTGGAATAAGCATGAAGACATTTGCGAAATTAAAGCCATTACCAATGCTCAAAACTGGGATTATTGGGCAGATAAAGATTTATATACTAATATTGAAAAAATCAATGAAGACAAATTTATTGACAAGAAAAAATATTTGAAAAGAAGATCAATGGAAATCGTAGCTGATCAAACAGGAAAATTATTTAACCCTGATGTTTTTACTATTGTATGGGCCAGACGATTTGCAGGATATAAACGAGCAGATTTATTAACAAGAGATCGAGAAAGATTTCATAAGCTACTGACTAATAAAAAATATCCCATTCAAATAATTTGGGCCGGTAAACCATATCCACTTGATTATCCCGCGATTAATGAATTTAATAATCTTGTAAACATTAGTAAGAATTATAAAAATGTTGCTGTTTGCATTGGATATGAATTAAAATTAAGCAAAAGACTAAAACAAGTTGCAGACCTTTGGTTAAATAACCCACGCGTTCCTAGAGAGGCGAGTGGTACAAGTGGAATGACAGCAGCAATGAATGGAGCCGTTAATTTTAGTACTAATGATGGCTGGATAAGAGAGTTTATTAAACATGGAGTAAATGGATATGAAATCCCTCTTGTTGATTATGAAAATATGAATGTAGAAGATCAGGATGCTTATGATCTCAATAAAATGTATGAAATATTAGAAAACGAAATTCTTCCAACCTATTATAACGATTACGAAAAATGGTTAAATATCACAAAAAATGGCATGAATGATGTTCGATGGCAGTTTGATAGTAATAGAATGGCTAAAGAATATTACGAAATCTTATATCAATAAAAATCTTAGATTTATTGATTAAATAATGTAGTTGTGGTGGTTTTCGAAGAAACTGGCATCTCTTGTCCCATTGCTTCTACAGAACCATTAATTTCCGAATCCATCTTAATCATATAAACCAAACCTGTTTTGAGATTGGAAGTAATTTTCCCATCTAGTTTAGCATCGGTTTTCATTATAATAGAATTGCCTTGCATTTCTTTTTCAGTTGTTCCTTTAATTGTTTCTTTCAATTCAACATTTGCGATATCGTTTTGTATGGAAAGGATTTTGTAATTTTTTTTCGTAATTAATCCATTGATAGAAGTCGTATCGCTCCAACTTTCTCCAACCTTTTTATCAGATGAAATGACTAAAAAAGCATCTCCTGTTAAACTTGTCGCAACATCACCCATACTACTCATACTCATCATACCACCAATATTTTCATCACTTTCATTTCCTTTTACAACTGTAATTTTACCTGTTAGTTTGTTTAGAAGAAAATTAGATGCTTTGTTTATTTTATCGTTAATTAATTTTCCAATTTCTGAATCTTTATCTTCTGATTTTTCTGAATCATATTCAACATTTTTTCCCATGCCTTCCATTGATAATTTCATTTTGGTTAGGGTGGAAGTTAGTTTGTACGAATCCTGATCTTCATCCACAACTACCAATTTGCTGGTTGTTGCTGTATTGTTATTCATTGTCATCCCCATACTTAATTCACTTAGAGAAGAGGAAGTTGTGCTAACTTCAATTTCTTGTCCTTTAGTCAGTATGATAATTTTGGAGTTTTGTGCGAAAGAGAATGCTGAAACAAAACTCAATATGAAGGGAATTAAATTTTTCATTTTTTTAGTTTTTATTATTTACAAAGATAAAGGCTCAACCTTAAATTATTTAATGAATTTATTTTGACATAAAAAAAGAGTTGCAATTTGCAACTCTTTTCTAAAAATTGATGAATTAGATTTATCCAATAACTGTTACATTAACAGCATTCATTCCTTTTTTACCATTTTGAAGTTCAAACTCAACTTTGTCGCCTTCTTTAATTTCGTTGATTAATCCACTTACATGTACGAAAGTTTCTTTGTCTGAATCATCGTGCTTAATGAAACCAAATCCTTTTTCAGAATTGAAAAATTTTACGGTTCCTTGATTTTTTGTGTCCATTTTTAAATTTTATTGTATTTTAATAATATACAAATGTAACCTTTTAATTCAATAAAGTATTAATTATTTATTTGGATTAAAATTATTCAAATATAAATTTTTGATTTATTTATCCATATAACTGGTAATTGGCTCGCAAGTACATATCAAATTTCTATCTCCATAAGTGTTATTAACCCTTGATACTGAGGGCCAAAACTTATTTGATTTAATATATGAAAGTGGAAATGCAGCTTCTTCA
>CANGGD010000136.1 GCA_947453295.1 Chitinophagaceae bacterium
ATATTGTTACAGCTTTATTAGAGCCTGGATTAGCATTGTTGAAATTAGCTGTTACGCTTGAGCTATTCAATGTTACATTATCTGTACCAACTATACCCACTAAAGAAGGTGTTCCACTAATTGTTGCAGTTGTGTTTCCATCATAATATTTTGAGCTAACTGAAATTCCTGTTATAGTTAAACTTTTACGCAAAACTGTATCTCCTGAAGCAGGAGTAGTAATATATAATGTGGTGGCGCCAGAAGAAGTTAGTGATATTGTTTTTGAATTATAACTACCAACAGTAGCCGAAGCTTTTAAACGAATGCTTAATCTGCCTGAAACTGAACCACTTGTTTGTACAAACGAAATAGAATCTTTAAAGTTTGTACTATCCTTTGATACTTCAAAGCCAGTTGGAGCCTTTGCTTTTAACGAGTCTGTTAAATTAGATCCTGAAATTGTAAAAGTCTGTGCAGCTGATGCCGTACCATAAGTAGTTGAAAACGCACTTGTGGTGGCAGTGCCTGTTATTGTTGGAGGAGGTGTATTTACTGCATTCCCTGAAGAAGGAGTGGTAATAAATAATGATGTGGCACCTGTAGATTTTAATGTTACGCTTACTGAGTTGTAAGATCCAATTGCAGCAGTTGCTTTTAATCGTATACTTAATCTTCCTGAAGCAGATCCACTGGTTTGTGCAAATGCAACAGAATCTTTGTAGGTAGAACTATCTTTTGAAACTTCAAATCCAGTTGGTGCGATGGCTTTTAATGAATCGGTTAATCCAGAGCCAGATATTGAAAAAGTTTGTGCAGTTGAAGCTGTACCAAAAATTGTTGTAAAAGCAGAAGTTGTTGCTGTTCCTGTAATACTTGGAGTTACAGCATATGTCACAACGATAGAACTGAAATATTGTGCTGAGGTCCCACGCAAAATACAAAAATAGGTATAATTATCACTTGCATTGGTAGACCAAGTATAAGTAGTATTTGTTTGTGCTGTGCCAATTTGCGTTCCAGATACAATATAATTTGCAGCAGTTGAGTTTACAAGTCGTGAAGTACCACCATAACAGGATGAAGCTACACTAGCTGTTCCTGTAAATTGAATACTTATTATTCTACCTGGCAAAGCTGATGTATTGTAAATAACACCGTTAGTTGCCTGAGCTTGTATATATTGACAGGTAGTTGCACCAGTTGTTGGTGTGTTTGTGATGTTGCAAGTAATTGCTTTACCACCAAAAGATATACCACTTTGAGTCCAAGTTTTTTCGGCACCAGAATTATAATTGTTCGATCCTAGTACAGTAGAACCCCCAATTGAAGAGTTTGTTATTGTTATGGAAGCCGTTTGTCCGAAACTTAAATTTACACTAGTCATCAAAATCATCGCAAAAATGACATTGAATAAAATTGAAATACGCATTTTAGAAACTGTAATTTTAGTTGCAGATAAAATTTGATTCATGATTTTATGTTGTTGATTGTTTAATGATTGTTTTACTATCCCTTTAATTATTTATATGTGTGTTTTGAATTCCTTTACTTTAGTTTGACTCTGTTTTTTGTTATTGAGAATGGTGCGTTTTATTATAGTCTAAATTGTTTTCCAAATGGTTACAAAAATAGATTATAACAAATCAAAATCATAGTGTTAGACGAATGTTAATGATTTGTTCATATAATCAAATTGATTCATTTTGAATAAAATATTTAATCACTAAAACAGAAAATACTCAACAGAATTCATTTTTCAAAATGAATCTTAATTAATATTTAATAATTTTTTCAATCCAAGTTTTTCCAATCTCATCTTTTACAATAATTTGGTAGGCACCATGTGGAAAGTGATTAATCTTTACTTGTTTTGATAGAGAAGATTTAATAAAATCTGAATAAACTAGTTGGCCTGCAGTGTTAATAATATGTATTGTAGCATTGCCTTGTATTTTATCATTTAATAAAATATTTATTGCTCCATTTTTTACAGGATTGGGAAATACTGTTAGTTCATGCGTTGTGTTTTTTTCAAGCAAAGAAACTATTTCGCTGTAAACGATACTTCCATCTATATTGATGGCTTTAATTCTGTAATAATTATTCAGTGGAGAAGGAGCAGCATCAATTGCTTGGTAATTTTCAATGCTTAGATGATTACCTTTTGGAGCTATAGAATTAATCGCTTCAAATTGATAACCATTTTCACTATGCTCAATTACATATTGTTTAATATTTATCTCATTTTCAACTTTCCAATTGAGTTCAATATTGGATGATTTTTTAGTTGCCTGGAAGGATACTATTTTAACGGGCAAGGTAGATGAAGGCCTGAAAATAATTTTAAAACGATCGGATGAATAACTACCCGCGTCTGTATTAATCGTAAAATTATATCTCGATGTATCGGTTAGGCTTAGTGGCGTATTGATATTAGTATACTTATCTTCTATGTAACATTCAAGATTAGAAGTTAAATTTTGAGGGATGCATTCTAATTGGTAAGTTTTTTGCTTTAATGCATTCGTTTTTAAATAGATGGTATCATGATTTTCGATTTCATTTCTTCTTTCAATTGATAATAAATCTGTACCTTTTGCAATACCTAAATTTTCCGAAAAATTGTTTAATTTCTTCATGTCGTTTTCATCCACATCATTGTTTTGATTAGCTGCAAAGCTAAGCAAAACACCATCTGCAGGATAAATTGTTTCGTCTGTATTAACCCCATTTAAATTTAGAATCAATTTTTTACTTTGGTCGTTGCTTCTACCAAACGCATTAGCAGAACTAGTTGCTACCTTATCAGTTTCATAAAACGTAAGACTACCAGATGCACCTGAAAATTGAACGAAAAAAGCTGCTCCAGATTCAATGGTTCCGTCTGTTGGCAAGGTACTTGTTGCGGGTGTTTTATCATAAGAACTTCCATTCCAACTAAAACTAACGTATGCGCCTACCCCATTCGCACCTCCCAATTCAGGATCCCATAAATAATAATTATCTCCTACTACATTGGTTTTTGTTACTGTATGATAGTTAATTGCTGATGGGTAGGGATTGCCTACTAATCGATATCTCGTATCGCTTGCATTATTTGTGTAAGTAAAATTAGCCGTTTGCTTACCTCTTGCAATTACACCTGTTGATCTTAATACAGTATTATTAGGGGTGGAGCCAGAAGAGGCCGGAACATTTCTATCCCCTCTTACATACAATAAATAACCAGGGTGATCAGTGATTTTTGAATTAGTAGTTGAAATAGCTGACCAACTATTCTGTGAACTATCGTAATATTTTATAGATGAGGATGAATTTGGTCCTTGATCAAAACCATTTGATTGCGATGTACCGTTTGTGATGATTGTTCCTAAACCTGATGTGAAAGTAACAGGACTATTTCCATTTGTTGATTGACCTTCTTGCCAGCAACTATTTACAGAAAAAGACAATGGTTTATAATTAACGCCAGAGGTGCCAAATGTAAATGATGTATCTTTTAATGGATTGGCCATTAACCGCCATGCTTTTTTTGCGGGTACATAACGCTCCAAAATAAAACCATAAGGACCAGTGGTGTAATTGCTTGGTGTTGATCCCGATCCATAACCGATATTTGTTGTAGTACCAGGTACAAAATAAATTCTAGCTGTTTTTGTAGCGGAAGATTTTAAAGTAATATTTCTTGCCTTGGATGAAGCAGGGACTCCTGAATTTCCATACATGTTAAGCGTGAGACCTGCTCCTATTTTTAAAGAATCTATCACAGAAACCCCATTTGAAACAGTATATAAATTTACTGAATCAACAGTTTTAGTACTTGTTCCTGCTAATACCAAACTATAATATGGAAAATCTCTTATGATTTGTGACCCACCTTTGTAAATAAAAGTATTTCCGGTTCCAATAGTATAAGTAGTATTTCTTAAGCTTGGGTTAAATTGATTAAAAACTCCTATTGAAGCATTTGAAGGAAAAACTACAGTATGGTTGTAATTTGTATCTGCAGATGTAAAGGTATAGTAATCAGCTGCTCTTAAAGTTTGATTGCCTGTTCCATAAAAAACAATTGTACCGCCGCTAGTAGTACTAGTATTATAAGTACCAGTTAATTCTGGTAGCGTTACATCGTTTTTCGCTAATCTTAAAATTGATGTTGTACCTGATAAAGATAAACTAGCTGGCCCGGCTAAAGTATATGCTTGGGCATCAAAAGTGCAACTTGTATTTATTTTCAATAAAGTTGTAAGATTAGAAATGTTTTTATTAAGGATCACACCTCCCTTTGTTGTTGTGGTACTTATAATCAAAGAATCTATATTTGAAATACTTACTCCTGTCCCAGGAAAATATTGTATTGTATTTGATGGTCCAACAATTACAGTCCCATTGTTATCCAATGTATAAGTACTAGCTTGCGGCAAAGCACATCTCTCGTTGAAAACTCCACCATTAGCAATGTTAATTGCACCTCCAGTTATTGATGCAGTAACTAAAGAATCAATAGTAAGTGTAGCCAAATTACTTATGTTGAAATTACCAGACGACATAGTAAAACTTGCATTGGGTTTTATATTTAAAGTGTCTGAGTTATTAATATTAATTGTTCCA
>CANGGD010000137.1 GCA_947453295.1 Chitinophagaceae bacterium
GTATTTCTAATCATATTGGTTGGAGGTTATTTGGTTTGGAATCAACATTTAACATACAATTGGTTGCCTTTAAATAATGAGGGGGTGCATTCATTTATGCCCAATGGATTTAGTGGAGTAATGGCCGCTGTTGCAGGTGTGTTTTTTGCTTATATCGGATTTGATGCAGTAAGTGTTCTTGCAGAAGAAAGTAAAAATCCTCAAAGAGATTTGCCAAGAGGCATGATATACTCATTAGTAATTTGTACAGTAATTTATATACTCTTAACGCTTGTACTAACTGGTGCTGTTCATTATAAAAATTTTGAAGGAATAGGAGATCCACTGGCTTTTATTTTTGAAAAACAAAATTTAAATATTCCATGGATGCAATTACTGGTTGCTATTTGTGCTGTTGTTGCCATGACCAGTGTTTTATTGGTTTTCCAAATGGGTCAGCCAAGAATTTGGATGAGCATGAGTAGAGATGGTTTGTTGCCTCCATTATTTCAAAAAATTCATACAAAATACAAGACGCCTTCTTTTTCAACAATTGTAACTGGTTTGGTGGTAGGTGTACCAATCATTTTTACGGATAAAACTTTTGTACTTGACTTTACAAGTATTGCTACCTTATTTGCATTTGTGTTGGTTTGCGGTGGGGTGCTTTTTCTTCCTCGCTTAGAAAAGCAAGATGGAAAATTTCATTTACCATTCATTAATGCAAAATATATTTTTCCTTTAATAATTATTCTTTCAGCTGCAATTATTGCCATCGCATTCCCTAAATATTTTATAGATATTTTTAATTTCGATGTAGATGAGTCTGCATTGACTTATAATATTTCTGCTATTATATTTTGGATGATTTGTTTGTTGCTATCTATAGGTGCCTATCTAAAAAACTGGTCATTAATTCCATTGTTGGGCTTGGTTACATGTCTATATCTTCTAACGGGCATGACCGCCATGAATTGGGCTTGGTTTGGCAGTTGGTTGCTAATAGGATTACTTGTTTATTGGTTTTATGGCTATAAAAAAAGCAAACTTGCACAATCAGTTTAATTTATTCCACACCAAATTGTAGTTAAAAAAGTGAAGTACGAAATAGGAGATAAGATTATTGTTTTGCATTCTGATGAAGAAGGTAAAGTTGTTGAGATCATCAACGAAAAAATGGTGATGATTGAAGTGAGAGGTGTTAAGTTCCCTGCTTATATGGATCAGATTGACTTCCCTTATTTTAAAATGTTTTCACAAAAAAAAACAATTGAAAAGAAAAAGATTTATGTAGATAATATAAAAAAAGAAAAATCTACAAGTAGAAAAAAAACTACTGATGGCGTTTTCATCAGTTTTGTTCCCATTTTTGATAAAGATATTTTTGATGATGAAATAGTTCAAAAATTAAAAGTGTACTTGATTAATCATAACGAAGAGGAATATGATTTTGTATATAATTTAAATTTCAGTGGAGCTTCCGACTTCTCATTAAAAAGTAATTTACCAGCATTACAAGATTTTTATCTGCACGATATTTTGTTTGAAGATGTAAGTGATTCGCCTTCATTTGAATTTGAATTCAGTCTAGCTAAAGAAATCAAAAACAAAGCGCCTTATTTTGAAAAGATTATAAAGATAAAAGGCAAGCAATTCTTTAAGAAAATTGAAGAATTAAAAGAGAAAAACGAAGCCTCTTTTTCATTTGAAGTGTTTACGTTTTATCCTGATAAAGTAATGGAGGAGAAAATGGATTTATCAAAACTCAACAATGCCGGATTTAGAATGTATGATCTTTCCAAAGCAAAACAATTTATTCCTTCGGCACAGTCTGTAGTAGATTTACACATCGATAAACTGATAAGTAGTTGGCAAGGACTTTCTAATTATGAAATATTGTCTACTCAATTAAATGCATTTGAAAAAAATATAGAATTAGCAATATTACAGAAGTTACCCAGCATAATTTTTATTCATGGTGTTGGTGAAGGGGTATTAAAACAAGAGGTTCATGAGAAATTAAAAGGTATTAAAAATGTGAAGTCTTTTGTTAATCAATACCACCACTTGTATGGGTATGGTGCTACCGAAGTTTATTTTAATAATTAGTGCTAATCTGTTTGTTAATTTCAGCTTTTGATTTAATGTTTTTCAATTCTTTTCTTTAAAAGAATCTCTAATGATAGTAATCCTAATAATACAGCTATTACTGAAGCGAAAATCACTGCAATTTTACTTGTAGTAATGAAAGTTTCATTTTCAAAAGCAAGCATCGTAATAAATATACTCATCGTAAAACCAATGCCCCCTAAAATACTGGAGGCGTAAATATGTTTCCAGGTAAGATCTGATGGAGGCCTACAAATACTCATTGCTGTTGCCATTCGACCAAATGCAATTATGCCTAATGGTTTGCCAATTAATAATCCTGCAATAATTCCCAAGCTTAAATTTGTTGTGATGCTATCAATCCAATTAGGCCCAAAAACAATACAAGTATTAGCTAATGCAAAAACGGGTAATATAAAAAAATGAACGGGGTAATGAAGAAGGTGTTCTAATTTTTCTGCAGGATTATTTTCTTTAATGTTTTTAAAAGGAATAGTAAAAGCTAGTAACACTCCTGCAATGGTTGCATGTATGCCAGAATGTAAAAAACAATACCACAATGCAGCACCTAATACCATATAAGGCCATATCACATACACATTTTTTTTTCTTAATAAAAATAGTAAGATTATTATCAACAAAGCAATAAGTAGATAAAACAGAGAAATATGATCTGTATAAAAAAACGCAATCACTAAAATGGCACATAGGTCATCAATAACAGCCAATGCAATTAGAAAAACTTTTAGAGAACTGGGTACCTTATTCCCCAATAAAGATAATACGCCTATTACAAAAGCAATATCGGTAGCCATTGGAATGCCAGCGCCGCTTTGCTGACTGCTACCAAAATTGAAAATCGAAAAAATTAAAGTAGGCGCTATAACTCCACCTAATGCACATATTATTGGGAATAGTGCTCTTTTAATATTAGACAATTCTCCAATCTTAATTTCTTTTTGTAATTCAAGACCGATTAAAAGAAAAAATATAGACATCAAACCATCATTTACCCAATGAGTGATACTATGGTTTAAAAAAGTTATGTTCCAAAAATGAATATAGCTGTTTGAAATCTCGGTATTAGAAATTATTAGTGAGATAATTGTACAAGCGGTTAAAATAATTCCACCTGATTTAGGGTTGGTTGTTATTTTTTTTAAAATGATTTTAAAATTCATTTTTAGAGTAATTAAGTCTAAAAATAATGAATCTAATTTTAAATTGGCATCTGTAAATCTGGAAATTACAATTACTTTTGTGTATCTATCAGTCGGTTATCGCTCTGTTCATTCAGAGAGGAAAGTCCGGACAGCAAAGGGCAACATACCGGTTAATAGCCGGCTTCTTCAGCAATGAAGAAAGAGAAAGTGCCACAGAAAATAACTGTCTCTTTAAACAGAGATGAGGGTGAAAATGTGAGGTAAGAGCTCACGGTATTGGTTAGTAATAATCATTACGGGTAAACCTTATGTGCTGTAATGCCACGTAAATCAGCGCCATAGAGCGGCTCGTTCAAATCAGAAATGATGCGTTGAAGGGTAGGCAGCAAGATTGTGTTAGTAATAACACAGCTAGATAAATGATAACCGCTATTGTTTTCAATGGTTACAGAATCCGGCTTATGACTGATAGATTTTTTATATTTGATCTGATAATTTATACAATCCATTAAACTAAAATGAAAATAGATTGTCGGAGTAAACTGATTTTTAAACTTTAAATACATACAGGCCTCAAAGATCACAATTCAATATTTTAAATGAATCAAAGGCCTTAAAAAGTCAAACAACAAATAAAATTTTATAAATGAAAAAAGCTTTATTGATTTTTACAGTATTAATTATTTCTGCAACTCATGTGTTACTTGCACAAAATGCTAAAAATATTGAATTAAATGACATTGCAAAAACAACCGTGCAATCGTTTTCAACTTATAACAATTTAGAAATAATGGATAAATTGAATGTTAATCATTCATTCAATAGTGCAAGAAATTCATTATCTACTATTGGCACATTATTATGTAACAATGCATCTTTTTCTGCAATCGCAACAATTAATTCTGCTTACAACGGAATCGTAAAAGTTCCTTATTTAAGTGGTGATGGAACTTCATATGCACAAGGAACAGCAATTGCATCATACGGTGTAACTGGACTATCTGCAGTATTACAAGCTGGAACATTAGCAAATGGAGATGACTCACTAACCTATCAAATAACGGGCACGCCTACTGCAACAGGAAATGCCAATTTCTTAATAGATTTTGGTGGACAATCTTGTGTGATGAGTTTAGTTGTGAATGATGTTATTGTTGTTAATCCTTCAATTGCATCTTTAATTTGCGATTCTGCAAAATTATCTGCGCCATTGTGTACTAACATTTATAATTACGCAACCGCTTATATTCCTTATGACAGTGGTAATGGGGGCATTGTTACTACTAATGGAAGGTTTATAAGATCTACAGGAGTAACACGTTTGTTTGCATTTACACAA
>CANGGD010000138.1 GCA_947453295.1 Chitinophagaceae bacterium
GGAATGGATACTATTAGTTATGTATTAGCAATGGAAGAAATTAGTAAAATTGATGCAAGTGTAAGTGTTGCTATGAGTGTGAATAACAGCCTTGTTTGTTATGGCCTTGAAAAATATGGAAATGAAATGCAAAAACAAAAATATTTAACTCCATTGGCTCATGGAAAAAAAGACAATGAATTATATATTGGTGCATTCTTATTAAGTGAGCCAGAAGCAGGTAGCGACGCAACTTCACAAAAAACAACTGCAGAAGATAAGGGAGATTATTATTTATTAAACGGTACAAAAAATTGGATTACCAATGGTAATAGCGCAAGTGCTTATATAGTGATTGCACATACCCATCCCGAAAAAGGTAGCAAAGGAATTAATGCATTCATTGTAGAAAAAAACTGGCCGGGTGTAATAGTTGGCGCTAAAGAAAACAAACTCGGAATTAGAGGAAGCGACACACACACAATTTTATTTAATGATGTAAAAGTGCCAAAAGAAAATAGAATTGGCGAAGATGGTTTCGGTTTTAAATTTGCAATGAAAACTTTAGCTGGAGGGAGAATTGGAATTGCCTCTCAAGCTTTAGGCATTGCCAGCGGGGCCTATGAATTAGCGTTAGCCTATAGCAAGACAAGAAAATCTTTTGGAACAGAAATTATGAATCATCAGATTATTCAATTTAAATTAGCTGATATGGCTACAAAAATTGAAACAGGCAGATTACTTTGTTTGAAAGCTGCATGGGAAAAAGACAATAATATAGATTACACACTAAGTAGCTCTATGGCCAAAGTATTTTGCAGCGAAACAGCCATGTGGACAACAACTGAAGCCGTTCAAATTCATGGAGGTTATGGATTTGTAAAAGAATATCATGTAGAGCGATTAATGAGAGATGCAAAAATCACTCAGATATATGAAGGAACAAGCGAAGTTCAGAGAATTGTAATTGGTAGATCTATTCTTAAATAATTATTTGCTGATTAATCCATCAACACTAATTCTTCCTGGCCCTGCAAATAATATCATTAAGTAGGCAGTTAAATATAAAGTGGCTTCTTGTCCATCTCCAAATACTTCCGTATTATGAACCTGAAATAAGGCTACTCCCATACAAATAATTAATGGGACAACTGCCAATCTTGTAAATAAACCTAGTACTAAAAATAAAGCACAAAATAATTCAGCAAAAATCGTCAAACTTAATGAAGCACTCATTCCTAAATGTAAAAAATTGAAAAACTTCAATTTTATTTCATCAAAATGAACAAGCTTATCATATCCATGTTTAATCATTAAAACACCAAAAGTCAATCTTACTATTAGCATCCCAAAATTGAACAAACCAGCTGAATAATGAATTGAAGTAAGCTTTTTCATTTTTTAAATTTTACCCAATATAATAAATTTTAGATGAAAACATTAAGTTATGCTATAAATAAAATTTCACATTTATTAACATGTGAGGATTCTTTGTTTCATTTTTTTTAATGAATAGTTAGTAGCATTGTAAATTAATACACAGAATTTCTTTAAAATTAAATTAATTATGCATTCATTAAAATACAAATTCTTAATACCAGCTGTATTATTTATCAATTTAAATTTTGCCCAAAATACTTTTTCAATAAAAAACAACAGTCAAAATTCATTTCAAAATGCAATTACATTATTTAATGAACACAAATTTTCAATTGCCTATACATTATTCAACGACTTAAAAACAAAACATTATTCAAATGATAATGAAAAAGATATAGATTATTACATCATCATTTGTGAATTAGAATTTAATTACGCTTCTGCAGAAAACAAAGCACTACAATTTCTAAATCAAAATGAAACCATTGCCTTACTACAAAATATGCAATTTCATCTTGCTCATTTTTATTTTATGAAAGGCGACTATGAAAATTCATTAAAATATTATAGCCTTTGTGACAATCGAAATTTTACAAATGAAGATATTGCCAATTTAAAATTCGAAACAGCTGTTATTTATTTCAATCAATCAAATTTCAAAGATGCACTACCATTATTTTTAGAAATAACCCAATTAAAAAACAACAAAAACAATATTCCTGCTTATTATTATTTAGGAGTTATTTATCGTTCACAAAAAGAATATGATAATGCTTTAGAAGCATTCTTAGTTTCTGAACATTGCAAACCATTTGATAAAGCAATACCTTATTATATTACTGAAATCCTATACAAACAAATTAAAAAAGATAGAGCTTTGATGTATGGTGATAGTGCTTTACAAAATAATGAAAATTTAGATTATGAATTAAATTTAAAATTATTAGTTGGGCAATTATATTTTGAAGAAAAAAAATACAATAAAGCACTCCCTCTAATTGAAAATTATGTTTCCAAAAATGATAAAATACAAAAAGAAATTTTGTACCAATTGAGTTTCTGCTACTACTATTTGAATAATACAGATAAAGCAATAATCGGATTTAAAGAATTGAGTAATGAAAATGATTCTATTGGTCAGATTAGTATGTATTTACTTGCTGATTTATATTTAAGAATACAAGACAAAGAAAATGCCAGAAATGCATTTCAAATTTGTTCATTCAATAACAGTAACAATGAATTAAAAAGAATTTCAAGATTCAATTTTGCCAAGTTATCATATGAACTCGGCTATCAAAATATTGCAATAAGTGAATTGAGCAAATACATTAAAGATTACACACAATCAGATTATGATTTGGAAGCAAAAGAAATATTAATAAACATGCTTACTGCTACTAATAATTTTGATGATGGATTGGCGCTCTATTTTAGTATCAACAACCCTAACTTAAATTTTCAGAAAGTTTATCCGAAGTTATTATATGGCAAAGCCACTCAATTAATTAACGATCAAAAATTAGATGAAGCCAATGAGTTGCTATTTAAAATAATTGCTAATTCATTATCAGAAAAAATTATACCATTCGCAAAATTCTGGAGAGGCGAAATAGCTTACAGACAAAAAAGATATGAAGATGCCATTAATCTTCTAAATGCATTTTTACAATCAAAAAGCGAAAACTTAGGAGATGCGAATTTTACAAATGCAAAATATTCTTTGGGATATAGTTATTTACAAAATGAAGAGTATAAAAAAGCATTGGCATGTTTTGAAACCATTACTTCATCCATCAATAAACAATCAACTTCTATACAAATTGATGCCTATTTAAGAAGTGCTGATTGTAGCTATTTATTAAAAGAATATTCGAAAGCATTAACCAAATACAATTATTATATTGATAACAACTTACCTCAAGCCGATTATGCTTTATACCAAAAAGCAATGATTACAGGCGTAAAAAACAGCTCAGAAAAAATTGATCTTCTAACTGAATTATCCAATAAGTTTCCCTCAAGCAACTTACTTATAGATGCGCAAATGGAAATAGCTAATACTTTCATAGACGATAAGAAATTCACTTCTGCTATTCCCTATCTTAATAACATAATTTCTAATTCTAATGCACTAAGATACAAGCCTGTTGCTTATTTTAATCTAGGATTAGCGTATTACAATAACAATGATAATACTCAATCTATTGAGGTGTTTAAAAATTTAATTCGTGAATTTCCAAAAGCGGATGAAACGCAAGATGCATTGCAAATAATAAAAGACATTTATGTAAATAGCGGAACTCCGGAATTATATATTAGCTTACTCAGAACCAATGGCATTAATTTATCCAACAATGAAGCCGACTCATTGACTTACATAACTGGATTGAAAAAATTTGAAAACGATGATTTTAATGGTGCTATTAAGAGCTTTACTGATTATTTGGGGAAATATATAAACGGTCAATATAAATTAGAAGTGAATTTCTATCTCGGAATGTCTCAAATAAAAATAAAAGATATTAATAATGCTACAAAAAGTTTAACCTATGTAAATGAAATTGGCATTAATCCATATTTTGATGAAGCCACTCTTCAATTAGCAAAAACATATTATTTTGACCTGAAAAATTATGACAGTTCAAAAATTTATTTCCAATCATTATTAGAAAATACTACTGATAATGAATTTCAGTTAGAAGCACTGAGAGGCCTCGTAAGAACTTATTATCAACTTAACAATTTCAATTTAGCAAAATCAGTTTGTGGGGAATTATTAAATAGAAAGGGTATTAGTACAGACGATAAAACTATTGCACTTTTAGTACTTGGGAAATCACAAGAAAATAGTAATAAATTAGACTCAGCCATTATTAATTTCAAAGCACTTGCCCAAATCAATAAATCACAATGGGGAGCAGAAGCCAGATATGAAATTGCTAATTGCTATTTTAAATTAAATAATTTAAATGCTGCAGAAAAAGCTTCAATGGCAGTTATAAAAGAAACTGGTGGTTATGATAACTGGGTTACTAAATCTTATGTTTTGATGGGCGATATTTTTATGAAAAGAAAAGATTTTTTTAATGCGAAAGCTACTTATCAAAGCGTTTACAAAAATTGTAAAGACATTGAAATAAAAAAAGAAGCAGAACAAAAATATAATAACGCAATAATCGAAGAAAAAAAATCATCTAAAATCATCCAATAAACAAACACA
>CANGGD010000139.1 GCA_947453295.1 Chitinophagaceae bacterium
AAAAAGCCTCTCAGAAATGAGGGGCTTTTTTGTTGTAGTCAAAAAGTTGAGATAATAGATAAGCCAATTTAAAATAAAAGATAAAATTCTTTATTCATGATTTATCTAAATTGTACTTAATACTTTGATTTTTTATCGAAATATTAAGTGATAAGGCACAAAAAGTGTCTTCAAATCAACCCTTATCTTCTCATTCAATTGGTTAATGTTAGTTAGATTTCGTTTTAAGAAAATTTCATCTAAACTTTTTTTACCTCATCAAATTAATTACTGAATTAACTAATCGCTCCTTTTTTCATTTTTAAAAGTCAAATTTTTATAATTCTCAGTTTCTCATTTGTAAGACATTTTTTTAGCGGCTAATTCAACTTTGTAGTGTTTTATTATTAATAACTAAATCCAAACAAATGAAAAAGAGAATTACGCTCGTCGCCGCAAGTTTAGGCTTGTGGTTTTCAGTGGGACATGCACAATCGCCCTGTTCCAATGATTTAAACGGATTTGTGGAAAGCAAGAATACTAGCTCCACAGGTTACGTCCAATTGAAGGTTGGTTTCGAAGAACAAGCCTCGCAAACTTATTACTATTCTGGTCCGGGGAAAATATACGGCGCAAAAATTTATGGAACCCACCAAGGCTTTGGAATGTTTTCCGGTGTTCCGTTGAGGGTTACTGTTTACAATGTAGATATTGGAGGTCGTCCAACAACTCCAATTGCAAGTGTTGATCATACTTGGTGGACCTATCCGGATAACTTAAACGGTTATATGAATGTAACATTTCCAGGAGGAGTGAATGTCAACGGTAAATTTGCACTAGCTGTTTCAATTATTAATGCTTACCCATTTGGTAATTCATTCGATTTGAAATACACGGGAAATGCTGAAGGTTTAGGACAGGATTTAGCATCATTAGCAGGTACTTCAACTGGAAGTAACTGGGCCAGTGCGATGTCAAGTTTTGGAAAAGATGGGGATTTTTACATAATTCCAAACATGACACATACAAACAATCCATCGTTTACTACAAGCTCTAGTTGTTATTCAACAAATGCTCAAGTGGCTTTTCTAAACAATTCTCAATTTACAAAAGACACTATGTTCAACAAAATTGCTCGTCATAATTATACAGGTTCAAATTTCATGTACACATGGGATTTTGGCGATGGTTCGGCGGTTTCTCATTTGGAAAACCCAACTCATAGCTATTCGACAGGTGGTTCATTCACTGTAACCTTGACAACTAAAATAGAAGGTTGGGAAGGACTTTGTACTAAAACAACAACCCAAGTTCTTTCTGTCGGCTTGACATCTTCAGCGACGTCTTTGAGTAATGTAAACTGTTATGGTGCATCCAATGGTAGTATGGTAGCAAATGCGCAATTTGGCACTTCTCCCTATTATTATAATTTAAATGGTGGAGCATGGCAATCCAATGTCAATTTTACCGGATTACCAGCAGGAAGTTATACATTGAATGTTTTGGATTCTAAAAATTGCCCGAGTTCTACAACGTTTAATATAACTCAGCCTACAGGAATTGCTTTTAATACAATTCAAACAACAAATGCGAGCTGTAGTCAATCCAATGGAGGTTTTTCTTGTAATGCAACTGGTGGGATTGCTCCGTTACAATATAAATTAAACACAGGTTCCTATGTTTCAAATGGAACGTTTTCAAATCTTGCTGCAGCTAGTTATACTCTTACTGTTAAAGATGCAAATGGTTGTACTTCTTCAACTACAGTTATCGTGAATTCTCAATCAGGTCCTTCAATCAATGTATCTAATTTCACAAGTGTTAGTTGCTTTAACGGAAATGATGGTACAATTTCTTTAACTGCTACAGGAGGTATCGGAACTTTGCAATATAGCAATAACAACGGTACAACCTTTCAAAGTAGTGGATCGTTTACAGGATTAGCAGCAGGAACTTATATATGTGTTGTTAAAGATAATGCAACTTGTAAAAGCTTCGCTCAAGTGATTATTTCACAAGGTCCTGAAATATTAGCAACTGCCATAACTCGTTCCGCAAAATGTAATTCAAGTAATGATGCAGAAATTGTAGTTACATCGACAGGTGGAACAGGATTACATACATACAGTTTAAATGGTGTAAATTATCAGTCTTCATCTTTATTCTCAGGTTTAACTGCCGGAACTTATACTGTTTATGTGAGAGACATCACAAGTTGTGTAAAAACAATTTCAGTTGTTGTTGGTCAACCTGTATTATTAAATACAACCGTTGCTATTTCGGGAGCCACATGTTTTGACTCTTCAGATGGATCAATTACAGCAACAACAACAGGTGGAACACTAGCATATTCTTATAGTATTGATGGGATTCATTTTCAGACATCAAGTTTGTTTGAAAATTTACCAGAAGGTGAATATGTGTTAACAACAAAAGATGAAAATAATTGCAGTGCAACAGATACTATTCAAGTTAATCAACCTTCCCAAATTACAGCAGTTGTAAATACAACTAATACTACTTGTTCAACTTCTAATGGTTCAATTATGGTTCTAGCTTCAGGTGGATCAGGATCTGGTTTTGTATATAGTATGGATGGTGTTACATTCACGTCATCTGGTGTTTTTTCAGGTTTATCTGCAGGAACACAATTTGTTGTGATTAAAGATGGATCAGGCTGTAAAAATACCGTTTCAGGTGTAATTGTCTCAGCTGGAGGACCTTCAATTGTTTCTTCAACATCTCAAAACGTATCTTGTCACGGCGGTAATGATGGTGCAATTACAATCTCAAATGTTTCAGGTGGTACAGGTTCAATACTATACAGTAAAGATGGAATTTCTTTCCAAACTTCGAATGCTTTTTCTGGATTAACAGCAGGCACGTATTCGATTCAGGTAAAAGATGCTAATGGCTGTATTTCTTCTGTAAATAAAACCATAACTGAACCAAATGCTTTTTTAATAGCAACAACTGTCAATAATGTAACATGTTACGATGATGAATCTGGAACTGTAAATGTATCCGCTTCAGGAGGTGCTGGATTCTTTGCTTATAGTTTAAATGGTGGGTTTACGTATCAATCATCTTCAACGTTTAATAACTTGCATTCTGGACATTATACAGTTACCATTAAAGATGCTGCAAATTGTACTTCGTCACATGACTTCTTTGTAGCTCAACCACTTCAAATTCATGCTATAATTGGTGTTTTAAATGTTACGTGTTATGGTGCTGATAATGGACAAATTCATGTTTATGGCTCAGGTGGTGTTGCTCCATATGCTTATAGTCTTGATGGTGGACCATATTTTAGTTTGGGTCATTTCCAGAACTTAGCTGGAAATATTTTTTATAATGTAAACATTAAGGATGCTAACGGATGTGTGGTTTCAATTGTTAGATATCTGAGTGAACCAGCAATGCTCGATATTAATTCAACAAAAAATGATGTTTCTTGTGCAGGTGGTAATAACGGAATGATTTCATTAAATATTTCGGGTGGAATAGAGCCGTATTCTTATGATTGGTCAAACGGTGCTTCCGCATCAGTAATCGATAATTTAATAGCAGGAACTTATCATGTAAATGTTAAAGATCATAACGGTTGTACTGGAACTATGAATTTTACGATTACACAACCGTTGTCACCTTTAGTTGTTAACGCTGTATTGTTGCCAGCTTCAGGAGATGCGTCTTTAGATGGAGCTATCGATATTACTGTAACAGGTGGAACGGCCCCATACCAATATTCTTGGTCAACAGGTTCTGAAATTCAGGATATTGACAGTTTAAATCCAGGCAACTATACAATAACAATAACTGATTCAAAAGGCTGTGCTTTGGCTACAACATTTACAGTTGAAAAAGCTTCTGGAATAACGGAAATTATGGAAGGAATTGTTCAATTGTATCCAAATCCATCCTCTGATTATACGATTTTAGATGCTGGTAATCAAACGATTGAAAAAATAAGACTATTTGATATTTCAGGTAATCTTGTTTTAGAATTTGATGTCATGGAATCAAATTATAAATTGATAACAAGGGATTTCAGTAATGGTGTTTATATAATAAATATGACAATTGAAGGCACCTCTGTTATTAAAAGACTGATTATTCAAAAATAAAAAAAATAAAAAGGCAGTTGGTCTTAGCTGACTGCCTTTTTTAACTCAAAAAAACTAAAATAAATAGCTCAAAATTGTAAGTAATTCATGTCGGTTTAATTGCAATTTTGAATCATTATTAACCAAATAAAAATATAGTTTATGAAATCAAATGAAGATTTACAAAGTGATGTGCAAGATGCAATCAAATGGCAACCATTGTTAAAAGCTGCTGAGATTGGTGTAATTGCAAAAAATGGTGTTATAACATTATCTGGTACAGTTAACAGTTTTACAAAAAAACTAGAAGCTGAAAATGCTGCTAAAAGTGTGGTAGGTGTAAAAGCAATAATTGAAGATATCGATGTTAAATTTCCAAAT
>CANGGD010000140.1 GCA_947453295.1 Chitinophagaceae bacterium
ATTTTTTAAAATAATATCCTTTGCTTGTCTTTCTAATACAATTGAGCACCCTAATGGCAAATGAGGGAAATCGTTTTCTATTTCATCTTTAATTCTGGTATGCGTTTTTCCAACCATAGCCCTGAACTTGTGTTCAAAACTATACTCAGCATTGGATTGTCCAACAAAATCTAATACAGTCAAATATGATTTGTCTTCATGAATTCTTAATCCTCTTCCCAGTTGTTGTAAAAAAATAGTCAAACTTTCGGTAGGTCTTAAAAAAAGTAAAGTGTCAATTTCAGGTATATCAATTCCTTCATTAAAAATATCTACAACAAATAAATAATTGATTTCTTTTCTTTTGAATTTTTGAATTATGGTATTCCTTTCATCAGTATTTGCAGAAGTTAAATATGCAGATAACATTCCTTTCGAAGCAAACTTTTGTTGCATAAATTCTGCATGCTTTACAGAAACACAAAATCCAATCGCAGTTACCTTGTTAATGTCTTTTAAATACTTGTTGCAATTTCGAAGTATATCATTAACTCTTCTATCGTCTTCTGAAAAAACTTTTTCTAATGCGGAGATATCATATTTTCCCCGTCTCCAAGAAATTTGTGATAAGTCTGTGTCATCGCTTAGTGCAAAATATTGAAATGGACAAAGCAATCTTCTATTCAACGCTTCTGTTAATCTTATTTCTGCTGATATAGACTTTCCAAAATAATGTGTAATGTCTGCACCATCCATCCTTTCGGGTGTTGCAGTCAATCCAATCAATAATTTCGGGGTGAAATGATTAAGTAGTTTTTGATAACTTTTAGCGGAACTATGATGCACTTCATCAATTACGATATAATCAAAATAATCAGCCTTCAATTTTAAATCATCTATTCTATTGTTTAACGTATTAATAGAGGCAAATATTTGATTGTATTGAGTTGGCTCGTTTTTCGAAAACCATAATTCTCCAAAATTATTATCACGCAAGATATGTCTAAATGTATATCGCGATTGTTTTAATATTTCTTCTCGATGTGCTACAAACAAAAATCTTGCAGTTGGATTTGTTTTTAAATACTTTTTGAAATCAAATGCAGCCATTACTGTTTTACCGGTTCCCGTTGCTGCTACAATTAAATTTTTATGTTCACCGTTTTGTCTGCACTTTTCTAACTGGTCTAAAATTTCTTGTTGAAATGAGAACGGCGTGAAATCGAAAAATTGTTCAATCGAATCTTCACTTCTTCCTTTATTTTGAATTTGTAAAGCTGCTTTTAATTTTTCTCTGTGTTCATCTTTATTATAAAGCACAAAATCATTATCGTTCCAATACGTTTCAAATGTTTTTATACACTTTTCAATGATGTGCGGAATTTCTTGTTCGGTAATTTTTAAGTTCCACTCCAACCCGTTTGTCAGCGCTGTTCTTGATAGATTTGACGAACCAATATATCCTGTGTTAAATCCAGACTCTCTTTTAAAAATGTATGTCTTTGCATGTAATCTTTCTTGTTGGGTATTGAATGAAATTTTTATTTCGATATTGGAAAATTGAGATAAAAAATCAATTGCCTTTAAATCTGTGGCGCCCATGTATACGGTACAAATAACTTTTACTTTTTTTCCATCGAGTTCTAATTGTTTAAAAACTTGTTCGAACAATCGTATTCCTTCAAACTTGATAAAAGAGACAAGCCAGCAAATTTCATCACTCGAGAGCATTTCTTTTTTTAATTCGCTTTCTAATGAGATTCCAGATTTGTTTCCTGTAAACAATTCCGATTCGCTTAAACCTGTTAATGGAAATACTTCTTTGATGTGTTCTCTAATATCTGTTCTTGAAAAATTTCCTTCATCAAATAAAGCTTTTAATATACTTCCATGGGGCTCAATTAATTCTTGTAGTAAATGTTCTTGACCTGTGTAATTTGATAATAATGAAATCAGTTGATTGGTTAGTTCAATAAGTTTCGGCTTAGCAGTTTCTTCTTTTTCTGAACTAATTTTAGCAAATACTTTTTGAATTAAGGACTGAAAAAAACGATTAATAAAAATAGAACCATCTTCTTTTTCGAAAGATTCAATAACCTTTAAATAATGCTGGTTTTTATCCAGCTCTTTTTGAACTGAACCTGTAATTATTTTTTCGTAAAATCCTTGCTTCATTATTTAAAGATTATAGGGCTTTATTTTATTCCATTTTTAAACCACTCCCTCGTCTCCTCATCCACACAATACACATAACAACCCTTCATCCCTCTCGTCATCAGCGTTCTGTATGTATTCTTTATAATCAAATCCAGTTGCTCTTTAGCCTCCTCCGGATTTTCTTTCATCAATTTTTTATACCCCTTTACAGAATTGTCGGAGCTGGCTCTTTTGGAAGCATCAGTAATTACAACTCCGTTTCTAACAATTAAATCATCACCAATAATTACGCCAATGTAATCCACTTCAAGTCCCTGACAAGTATGTATACACCCTACCTCGTTTACAGATTTAGGGCTGATGATCCAGGTGCTGCCATCTTCAGTAAGGTTCCATTTCATTCTGAAATCGTACTCTGGAAATTCAATATCGTATGCATTAAAATCCTTTTTGCTGGGCCATTTCCAGCAGTAACCGGCAACAATTCTTGCTCTGTTATTGATGTTGTTTTTTTCAACAATTAAATCTCTGAGTTCAGCAGGATTATCCAATACTTTGAAATCATAATCTACTCCTGACAAATTCTGATTGACTGTTTCTCTAATTTGTAATGTGTTGTCAAGCCAAGCCAGATAGCCATCAGAGCCATTGCACCGGAATTGAGAATTTAATTCCAGTTCAGTAATACTTGCATTGGATAAATGGGCCCACTTGATGATTTCTTCTTTTTGTCCGATGTCTTTTAAAGTTACTCGCTGGTCTTCATCCAAAAAGAAAACTGAAAATTTGGAGGCGTTGATAATTTCCTTGATTTGATTTTCTCCCAAGTTTCCAAAGAGTCCGCTGAATTTATTTAGTCGATGTGCTTCATCAACTATTAATGCATCGTATTCATTTGCAGGAGAATCAATAAAAGCGCCTGAACCTCTAAACATATTTCTGATTTCAGTTGCTTTAACACTTCCTGTGAGTCTTGCTTCATAAACAGCCCGAGGCGCAGCATTTTTAGAAACATATTGCGTGAGCAAACCGAGCTTGGTTAATTGCACGAGTAAATTAATTGCCACAACAGACTTCCCTGTTCCAGGACCTCCTTTCACAATCAACACCTGTTTGTTTTTTTCGCTGGCATGTTTTGCAAGGGCTATTGCATTTTCATAAACCACCTTCTGATCGTCAATCATCACAAATTCCTGATTGCCTTTTATCATTTTGGTGATGCTATCGGCAAGCATTTTCGATGGTTTTATTTTTCCATTTTCAATGCGATACAAAATATTACTTCTGTCACCATATCTCACATGCTTTTTTATAAACTCACGTAATTTAAGCGCATCGCTTTTTAGAAATACAGGAGCCTTATTGATATACTCGGCATAAAATTCATTTCTTATTACTCCATCTTCTGCATAATTATGTAAATAAGCGCAGGGATACAGTTGAATGTTTTCTTTATATACCACTTCATTAAAACCTTGCAATAATGTAGCGTAAGACCATGCCTGATAAGATGGATGGGTGTGTTCTCCCATTCTTCCGCCAACAAAAGTTTCTAATATGGAATCTTTGCTAGTCAATTTGGCCGCAGACCATTGTTTTAATTCTATTAGTATTACAGCGTCTTTGCTCTCTTCGTTTTGTCCTGAGATGATAAAATCTATTCTTTTACCAGTTTGCGGAATTTGGTACTCAATAGCAATACCACAGTCATTTGGAATCATAGCATCTTGCATGATTCTATCCATGTAACTTAATGAAGATGCCCATGATTTGATTTCTGCAATCCCAACTCCTCTGTTGAGTTTCAACTTTACGTTATTCAAAACGATATTCTCTATCTCATTAGTGAGCACATCATTTAAAAAATCTGTCTTAGTTGCATTATATACAATCATAGTTCTTTGTATTTTTTTGCAGTGCCCTTTGCTTTTTCTACTGGATATTTCTCAGCGTTCTTTTGTATTTTGTCGAGGAGAATTTCTTTCACATCAAAGCCATATTTATCAGCAATTAAAAATGCATAAGCGAAAACGTCAGCAAGCTCTTCTTTGATTTTTTCCTTATTGGCTTCATCTGCATTTTTCCAAAGAAATAATTCAAGTAATTCTCCCGCCTCAACATTTATGGCGAGTGCTAAATCTTTCGGATTGTGAAATTGCTCCCAATCGCGTTCGTTGCGGAAATTAGTAAGTGCTTCGGTTATTGTTTTTATATCGGACATATTAGTTTATGGATAATAATTAATTGATTCACAATCTACAAAAACTAAGGTTGAAATTACACTAAAAAACCTTATAGTTTTCATTTTAGTATACTATA
>CANGGD010000141.1 GCA_947453295.1 Chitinophagaceae bacterium
AAATTATTATCTTGATTCGTTGCTTTAGATACAAATCCATTTTTGAGGTTGTTTCTTAACGATTCTACCCTTTTCTCTAAAACATCCACAATTTGACTATCTTTTTGGCTTGTAATTTTTATATAGAAGGCGCCAGATGACTCAATAATTTTATCGGTAAATATTTTAGAAAACTTTTCGTCATTTGAAGTTATGCGTAATTCATAAATGCTATTTTTTTTATCAGGTCTAGATATTTCTACAACATTTTTTGATACATCTTTGTATAATTCAAATAAAATACTATCTCTTAAAATCGATTGATTATTTATATTTTTCTCAACATTTGTAAATTGAATGTTTTTAAGTCTTGGATTATTATTGAATATTGATTTGAAATTGGAAATACTTATATAATAATCAGCTAGTGTCTTTCTTATGCCATTATTATCTATTGGCATTAACAAAACAGACTCAATAATTCTTCTGCTTTTTATTACTTCTAAAATATTATCTCCTTCAAACATGTTTTGATTTGAACCTCCTCCCAATCCTAATTGAGATGCCAAATTTAAAGCGCCTGATAATCCTGACTCACTTGAACCCCCGTCTAAAGTAAATGTAAGTCTACTTTGATATTGAGGTTTTGAAAAATAAGCATAAACATAACCGAAAATTCCAGATATGATTCCTATAGTCAAAAATATGTGCCACTTTTTTTTGATAATTTCTACTATTTGCAAAGAATTTATTTTTTTAAGTTAATAATAATGTTAGCAATAACAGCAAATGCACTCATCGCAATTGATAATTCTGTAACTGATAATCTAGTCTTATTTTTATCATTTTGTTTTGGAACAAAAATTTCTGATTTTGGTAGTATTTTGGGATAGCGCTTTATAAATAAAAAACTCTTCACCGATTTTACTTTCCCATTGGGATAAATTACAAAGACTTTTGATTTATTAGCGGTATTTAAAAACCCTCCAGCTTGCTTAATATAAAACTTAGCATGCTTGCCCTTAATGATTGGAGAAAACGTTTGAAAATAAACCTCCCCGTTAACTTTTACTAAATTTGAATTCTTAGCAATGGTAATATAGTCGCCATCTTCTAGCAATAAATTATCAGGGGAATTATTATCCTTCATGATTTTATCAAGATCTAAAGAAATAACATACTGATCTCGATAAATATTTTCTTTCATTTTAATATTATTGTTTGCTGTATCGCTTGATATTGTTAGAACATTCTTAATAATTCGCTCCCTTTGTTCTTTATCAATATTATTATTAAAGATTCTTTTTATTATAATAGAATTACTATCTGCAGAGGCTTTAAATCCTCCAACTCTTGTTATAATGTCACTAATTCGTTCATTTGTTTTATTTAAAATATAACGGCCAGGTAAAACAACTTCTCCTTCAACAATAACATTTCTTTCTTTTATAATGCGTGGTTGGTTTTTTACAAAAATCATATCATAAGGCTCCAGAATAAAATCATCACCTGAAGCTTCAATATTAAAAATAAAAGATTCCGTTTCTTTTAAATTATTTGTTTTCTCTTTGCTTTTTCTTACTATTTCAATATTGGTTGAATCTCCATCGTGATTAATGCCACCTGATAATGTAATCAAATCTTTTAAAGTCATTTTGTCTTTCCATTCTGTTTGAATTGGATTTCTAACATTACCCTGTATCTGAACATATTGAAAATCTTTGAAATCAAAAATCGAGTTCACAATAATTTTATCATTCTTTTGTAAAGAGACATCAGTTCCTGATTGAATAAGTGAATCTAATTTATAAGAAGATACAAAAGGCACTTTATTGTTGTAATATCGATATATTGTTACTCTGTTTTTATATGCATCCTCTTTTAACCCTCCAGCTTTTTCTATAATATCTAACAAGCCTGTATTTTCTTTAAGCTCATAGTCACCTGGCATATAAACTGATCCGGATATTTTTACTTTATTTGCATACTCATCTCCAATTGTTTTTATTTGAAATGCATCTCCACTTTTTACAATAAAGTGATTAAAATCTAAAGTATTCAAATCAATTATCTTTCTGTTTTTTTCTGTGAGTCTATAAACTGTCAGATTTTCTTTGTAAGCTATATCCTTAAATCCTCCGCAATATTCTAAAAGGTTCTCAAAAGATTCTCCTTCTAACATTTCAAATTTTCCGTCTCTTTTTACTGCTCCATTTATAGTTACTCGTTCTTTGTAATAAGGGATTTTTATTAAATCTCCTTCTTGAAGTAAAACGTTATCGCTTTGATTGCCTTTAGATAAGAAAGAATACAAGTCTGCTGTTCTCTCTAATTTGTTTTGTCGAAATAATTGAATATTTCTATAGCTGCCTTGATCGTTTGGACCTCCACACAAATACAATAAATTATACAATGTCGTTAATGATGAAATTGTATACGTGCCCGGCTTTTCAGCTTGTCCAATAATAGTTACTCTAATACTTTTAATTTTTCCCAAGCTTATTTGTACACTTGTTCTACCAGAATTAATTGCCTGATATATTGTTGATGCTAATTTAGATTTGATTTTTTTTGTTGCCTGTTCTATACTCAAACCATTTACAAGAATTGGACCTACATTTGGAATATAGATTTCGCCTTCAGGACTAACGGTTAAATTATACCTCTTTTCACTATATCCATAAATATTCATAATAATTTCATCATCTGGACCTAAGATATAATTTGAAGGTGTGGCGATTCTGATATTTGGTTCAAAAACTAAACTTGATTTTGTAAACAATTCAGATCCAAATATGCTTAGATCTTTGTTTAATTCTTGCATTTCATCTTGTTTAGGAATTTTTATTTTTTCTTGACTCTTTTCGGATTTTATTTCTTCTTCATTTGATTCTTTTTTAGGATTTTTTTCAAACCCACTAAGCCTTGCTTTTAATTTGGCTATCTCATCAGCTTTCATTCCTCTGCCATTCAATTCCCGAAACAAAACATCTTCGCTCATGTTCATTTCAGCGGCTTTATCTAACATCGATTGTAATTCTTGATCACTATATGTATCAGCAGTTATTTGAGATAAATCTTTACTATCTAAGATTGAGTTTTGAGCCATTACAATTGAGGCAGTAGAAAAAAACAGTAGTATGAATAAAATGGACTTAGTAATAAATTTCATGTGTGTATACATTTATTGTTTTTTTAGGTCAGAAGTTATAGGATTTGCCAATTTTTAAAGGCAATCATTATGACTAATTTATTTTATTTTTTTTGATTTATACAAGGCTAATAGGTTATTATTTACCTATCGGTAAAGTTAGATATTTTATTGTAACCATGAGTAAAATTGAATGTTTTAATAGAAAGCATACCTAACATTTTACAATAGCACACAAGCTTAGTGTATATTTGCAGTTATGCATTATGCTTCTATAGAAAATATCAGTAAGTCATTTGGAATACGACATTTATTTAAAAACATTTCTCTGAATATAGAAGAGGGTGATAAAATTGCGTTGGTTGCCAGAAACGGATCTGGAAAAAGTACTCTTATGAAAATTGTAGCCGGATTAGAATCTGCGGATAACGGCAAAGTTTGGGTTCATAAGGATATAAAAACAATAATGCTTCAACAAGACCACAATTTCAATCTCGAAAAATCAATTTGGGATAATTTACTAAGTTTAGATAATCCAATTGTGCAGGTAGTAAAAGCGTATGAAGAGTTTCTTGAAAAGGGATCTGAAGATACTGATCTCATGTCAGATTTAATGGCTCAGTTAGATGATCTTAATGCCTGGAATTTTGAAAGCAATTTAAAACAGATATTAGGGAAACTGAACATTCATCAAATAAATGAAAAAGTAGGTAATTTAAGCGGGGGGCAAAAAAAAAGAGTGGCGCTTGCTCAATCCCTAATTGAAGCTGAGTTGCATGAAGGTAAATGTCTTTTAATTTTAGATGAGCCTACTAACCATTTGGATGTTTCAATGATTGAATGGTTAGAAGAATACTTAGGTGCTCAAAAAATTACTCTTTTATTAGTTACACATGATCGCTACTTTCTTGATGCTGTGTGTAATGAAATTATTGAAATTGATGAAGAAAAAGTTTTTACCTATAAAGGTAATTATGATTATTTTCTGGAACAGAAAAGTCTTCGTTTAGAAATTCAAAACAGTGAGCTTCAAAAAGATAAAAATATTTTTAGAAAAGAGTTAGAGTGGATGCGCAAGCAGCCTAAAGCCAGAACCACTAAAAGTAAAAGCAGACAAGATGCATTTTCTGAAGTAGAAAATAGAGTCAAACAACAAAAAGAAGTAGCAGAAGTAAGCCTTCAAGTAAAAATGACACGCCTCGGTGGAAAAATTCTTGAACTTAAAAAAGTAAGTAAGCAATTTGGTGATTTAGTAATTATGAAAGGT
>CANGGD010000142.1 GCA_947453295.1 Chitinophagaceae bacterium
ATTTGCTAATCCCATAGTCATGGAAGTGTCAATTGCCCAAGATGCTTTTCCAATCATGTTATAGGCATAAGGATCATCAGGAAATTTAGTGCTGGATAAAGTAAAAGCGTTTATAGCATCCTGAAAGGCTCCTGCTCTGTAATAATTGAATCCTGTTGTATTGACATCATATTTGCTGGGCGATTTTTTTATGGCTACAATTTTTGCATACCAATTTCCCACTTCTTTATAGTTCTTTTTTGATTCATAAAAACTTGCAATGCTTTTTAAATAAGCTACTTTGTTTGTTTCTAAGGAGTCTATTGCAATTGCTTTATCAATCATTGTTCCTGCTAATACTTCATTGCCTGGTACTTTCAATAAATTTTTTGCATATTCAACGTAGTCACCAGTTGTGATTTTATCTTCTGTTTGCCTTTTGATGTATTCAGCAAAATTTTGGATTGCATTGATCGAATCCTTCAAGCGATTATAAGCATTCGCTTTTAACCCAAATAAGTTCGGGTAAGGATTTTCTCCTTCGTTTTTGATGCATTCATTTGCTTTTGCAATTGCAGAATCAAAAAAACCTTGAGCATATTTAAGCGAGGCTCTGTAATAACATGATTTTTTATCTTCATCAGAATTAGCAAGCCATTTTTCAAAATAATTGGCAGCTTTGGTTACATCAGTTTCATAATAATAATTGAACAAATTAGCATACACAGGTGCAAAAAATGCGTCACTTGAAATAGCGTTATTATAATGCTCCATAAAAATATTTTCTTGTCCTTTTCCTTGAGATTGATAAATCTTTCCGATTCTATATTCAGCCCTGGCATATTTTGGATTTAAAGCCAAAGCAGCTTGGTACGACAAAATTGCATTACCACCATCATTATTTTTTCTGTAAGCATCTCCAAGATTTACCAGTACTTCTGGATCATTAAATTTTTTGATTTTTGTTGCCATTGTTAATTTATCAATAGCATATACAGCATCTCCATTTTTCGCATCTGGATTTCCGTTAGCAAATCCAATAGCATTTAATACAGCAATATTTTTGCCCTGCGTAAGGTTAATCGCTGCTTCAAAATGATTTCTCGCGTCCTGTACTTTTCCTTCCAGTAATTCTATGTGGGCAACACCAACAATTATTAAGGCTGTTGTTGGAGTTAGCTTTGATTGGTAAAATGCTTTTGCTTCGGCTAATTCTTTTGCAGAAATGTCATCAGACAAAATCATGGATTGGCCCAAACCATATATCGCTTCTTCATTATTGGGGTCCGTGTTTAATACTTTTTGAAAAGCATCTTTGGCACTTTTATACTTTTCGTAATAAAGATATTTTTTTCCTTGTTCTACTGTTTGCGCATGAATACTATTCATTACAAAGAATGAAATAAGCATCATGTAAATCTTCATTTTATTCATTGGTTTATTTTTTATCTATTTTTTGATTGATTTGCACATTTCTTAATTCAAAATCCATAATAGGTCCTAGATATGCTCTTTTAAAAATCAATTGTCCTCTTTCATATTTTAAAAAAGAAACAAATCCAGTACCTAAACCCTCATAATTTTCTTTAATTGCATAATAAACGCCTCTCGTAAGAGGATATCTTCTTGTAATCATGCTTTCTTGCATTGGTTTTACAAAAGGTTTATGGTCACAAATATCGCATCTTATATAACCTAATTTTACTGTTTGCAATAATTTAACTTGCTCTTTATTTTCCGGATTGCCAATCCAACTAATTCCAACAAACCCAATTGCATTTTCATGTGAAGACACATATTCAATTACTTTTTCACTACTGTTGGTTGCATTTACAACTTTGGCATTAAATTCTTTACCTTTTAAAATAGAATCTTTTATAAATCTAATGGTGCTGGTAGCATTTAGGCCGTCAAAAACATATAGATATGAAGTAGAATCTTTTCCGGTTAATTTTTTTTCCAAATCTGACAATGTAAACAAACTGTCTTTATTATTTCTGTTTAACACAATCGCAATGGCATCTGTAGCAACTTTATTGCATCCAGGGTTATAACCCAAAGAGTCGATCATGAATTTCTCTTCTTTAGATTGTAAAGCTCTGCCAATGATAACCATTCTGTTTGTGCTGTCACCAAAAAAATCCTTTAAACAATTGGCCTCTGATTTGTAAGTAGCATTGATATGAGCATTAGGAAATGACGCCTCAAACATTTTTATTTGAGCTTCCATAACTGGCTTGAAAGACTCATCAATACTGATGTTGATAGTGCCAGACTCGGGGGTGTCTGCTTTAGATTGTTGTTTTGATTTGCAGCCAAGAACTAACATCACTAAAGTCAACAGGTAGAAAAATATTTTAGAATTTGAGCTCATCTTTCTCTTAAATAATTTTTTTTGTACCCTCTATAAATCCTAAACGAACCATAAATAATACAGATTCCGCCAAATATTTTCATCATGGGATCATCAAATTGATATTGTAAATCCGGTTTAATATTTTTTACAAAAATGATAAAAATCCCCATCGAAAACCATAATGTACCCATACCATAATCCATGATACTTTTCATAAGGATCATATTTTTTTCACGATTGGTTAATGGTTGGTTTCCCTGCATTTTTTAAAATTTTGAGACTGCAATTTAACAAGATTATTGTTTAACTGAGTTGCTTTCTTATACTAAAAATGAATTGAATAGCTCGTGGGTATAAGTTTTAACATTGCACTCTTAAAAAGAAAATAGATTTATCTTTGAAAAATGAAAGTGCTTATGGTTTGTCTGGGTAATATATGTAGAAGTCCAATTGCGGAAGGCGTTTTGCAACACAAAGCAAATCTTGCTGGTCTGCAATGGGTTGTGGATAGTGCCGGAACCAATGGTTTCCATGTAGGAGAGGCGCCTCATCCATTAAGTCAAAAGGTTGCAAAATCAAATGGCATAGACATTAGCAGTCAGGTTTCAAGACAGTTTATCAGGGAAGATTTTAAAAATTTCGATTTGATATTTGCAATGGCTGATGATGTATTGTTAGATATGAAAAGGATTGGAATTGATCAGTTTGATGACAAAAAAACAAGTTTATTTTTGGATCCACTTTATCCGGGCAAGCATAAAAATGTTCCCGATCCTTGGTATGGATCTGAAGATGGATATATTGAAGTATTTGAATTGATAAACAAAGGTTGTGATGCCATCATCCAACAATATTCAACAAAAGAAAAACTGTAATGGCAAAACCAAGTATTCCTCAGGGCACAAGAGATTTTTCGGCGGCTGTAGTTCGTAAAAGGAATTTTATTTTTACTACCGTAAAAAAAGTGTTTGAGTTGTATGGATTTCAACCATTAGAAACTCCTGCAATGGAAAACCTAGAAACATTGATGGGTAAATATGGAGAAGAAGGTGATCGTTTGATTTTTAAGATCCTCAATAATGGACTCAATGACCCAAAAAATATAGATAAGGCAAAAGAAGGTTTTAGCAAAGTAATTGATGGCAAAAGCAGTCCCCTGATTACAGAAAGAGCCTTAAAGTATGATTTAACTATTCCATTTGCAAGATATGTGGCAATGAATCATGGACAACTAACGTTTCCATACAAACGCTATCAAATACAGCCGGTTTGGAGAGCAGATAGGCCACAGAAAGGGCGTTACAGAGAATTTACTCAGTGTGATGCAGATATAGTTGGCAGCAATTCTTTATTGAATGAAATTGAATTAGTGAATATATACCATGCTGTATTTGTTAAACTCGGACTAATTGGATATTCATTAAAAATCAATAATCGTAAAATATTAGTAGCGCTCGCAGATTATTGCGGCGGCCCATCTAAATTAACTGATATCACTATTGCAATTGATAAGCTTGATAAAATTGGATTAGAAAAAGTAAAAGCTGAATTGCAGGAAAGAGGATTAAATGAGCAACAGATTTTAAAAATTGAGCAGTATTTAGAAATTAATGGTGACAATCAAGAAAAAATAAACAAGATTCAAGAGTTGCTAGGAGATAATGAAAATGCTTTGCAAGGAATAAAAGAATTGAATTATATTTTGAGTCAAACACAGAATGCAAATATCGATGTTGACTTTACGCTAGCAAGAGGACTTAATTATTATACTGGATCTATCTTCGAAGTGAAAGCGCCATCAACAGTACAAATGGGAAGTATTGGTGGAGGTGGCAGATATGATAATCTCACAGGATTATTTGGTGTTCCTAACATTCCTGGAGTAGGTGTTAGTTTTGGTGTAGATAGAATTTATGATGTAATGGAGGAGTTGAATTTATTTCCAGAAGATTTAAATGTGAGTACAAAGGCGCTGTTTTTTAATATGGGAGAAAAAGAAAGTCAACATGCATATGAAGTTATG
>CANGGD010000143.1 GCA_947453295.1 Chitinophagaceae bacterium
CAATGCCAGTGATTTTGCCTTATCGAAGCCGGGGATTAACTTGCTTCTTACGGGTTCAACAATAATATCAGTCAATGATCTACTGATCAATGAAAAATCATGATTTAAAAATCCAGTAATTAATCCTGCAACATTTGCCCATTGAGTAACTGCAGATTTTAAAGGAATTTCTTTTGGAAGAATTTCCCGAGCATAAGAAGTTTTTATTTCTATTTGGGGATGAATAATTGTTATAAATAATGGCGGTGTATTTATTTCTATTATATCTAATGAGGCAGTGTCTCTTATTAGAACTAATCCTCCATAAATGCAGGGTGCTAAATTATCTGCATGTCTAGAGCCACTCGCTAAAACTTCTCCATCCATTGCAAAAGAAACAAGCTGTTGTTTAGTAAACGGTTGACCCAGTAAATAATTCGCAGCAACTACAACTCCGGCGGCACTTGCTGCACTCGATCCAATACCACTTCCTGGTTTTATTTTTTTTTCTATTATTACCTCAAACCCTTCTTGATAATTCAAAGCATTCATTAGTGATTGAAGCGCTACACCCGCAATATTCTTTGTTGGATCTGTTGATAAACCATATTCATCTATATGACGAATAGAGATCCCCGGATTAGATTGTTTTTTTATTTCAATCAAGTCGTAAGGTACTTCTAATGCCATTCCCAAAATGTCAAAACCACAACAAAGATTAGACAATGTAGCAGGTGATTTTACTTTTATTGAATCCATAATTACAATTTTGTTGCTCTTAAAATATCAGCAAATACACCACTAGCAGTTACTTCTGCGCCTGCACCAGCTCCTTTTATTACAAGTGGTTGATCTTTATATCTGTCTGTGTAAAACAATACTACATTATCTTTTCCATACAAATGAAATAAATCATTTTTGGAATCAATGTGCTGTAATCCAACCGTTGCTTTACCTGCTTGGTAACTAGCAACAAATTTCAATTTCTTTCCTGAAAGATTTGCCTCATCAAACAATTTTTTAAAATGCAGTTCATGTTCTTCCATCTTTTGATAAAATTCTTCCACAGAACCCTGCATACATTCGGCTGGCATAAACGAGTGATTCTCTATTTCTTCCATTTCTATATTCTCTCCGGATTCTCTGGCTAATATCATGATTTTTCTCATAACATCAGTGCCGCCTAAATCCAATCTAGGATCTGGTTCAGTGTATCCTTCATTTTGTGCTTGTTGTACAACTTCGGCGAATTTTTTAGTGCCATCATAGTTATTAAAAACAAAATTCAACGTGCCACTTAACACAGCTTCTATTTTATGTATTGTATCACCACTATGCATCAAATCATTGATGGTGCTTATAATTGGCAGACCCGCTCCTACATTTGTTTCAAATAAAAAAGAAGCATTAAATTCTCTGGAAAGATCTTTTAATTTTTTGTATTGACTATAATTTGAAGAGGCGGCAATTTTATTGCATGCTACTACAGAAATACTTTTTTCTAATAATTGATCGTATAAAGAAGCGACAGTTGCATTTGCGGTAATGTCTACAAAAATCGTGTTGCGTAAATTCAATGCGACGGCTTCATCAATGAAGTTTTTTAAATCAGCTTCTTTTGCATCATTCAATAAAGCTGACCATTCCTGAAGATTAATACCGCCATCATCAATCAACATTTTTCTGCTATTAATGATTCCCGTTACTCTAATATTCAATCGCAATTTTTCTTGTAAAACAGCATTTTGATTTTTTATCTGTTCCAATAATTTACTGCCTACATTTCCTACACCAGCCAAGAATACATTAAGCTGTTTAAATGTAGTTTCAAAAAACTCTTCATGTAATACATTGATTGTCTTTTTTACATCATGGGTATTGATTACAGCCGATATGTTTTTTTCTGATGAACCTTGTGCTATAGCCCTTACATTGATTCCGTTTCTGCCCATTGTGCTAAACATCCTACCGCTTACTCCAGTATGATTTCGCATATTCTCTCCCACTAATGCTATTATCGATAAATCATTCTCCACTTTTAATGGCTCTACTATTTGCAAATTAATTTCATAAGAAAAAGAATGATTAACTGCATTTACAGCTCTTTCACTTACAGATTTGTCAATAGCTACGGAGATTGAATGTTCTGATGAGCTTTGAGTAATTAATATCACATTTATTTTTTCATTACTCAAGGATTCAAATAATCTTCTTGAAAATCCAGGAATACCAATCATTCCACTTCCTTCCAATGTAATGAGAGAAATATTATTGATACTAGAAATGCCCGTAACAATATTTACATTTTGTTTGGAATTGATTTCATTTGATATCACTGTTCCAATATCCTCAGGGGCAAATGTATTTTTTATCCAAACCCGAATATTTTTATTCATTACAGGTTGAATGGTTGGCGGATAAATTACTTTTGCTCCAAAATGCGAAAGCTCCATGGCCTCCTGATATGAAATTTCAGGAATAATTTTTGCATTACTGGTAAGCCTTGGATCTGCAGTCATCATTCCACTAACATCTGTCCATATTTCTAAATCATCAGCATGTAATGCGGCCGCAAATATGGCAGCAGTATAATCTGAGCCTCCTCTTCCTAAGGTTGTAGTTATTCCATTTGAATCGGAAGCAATAAAGCCAGGTAAAATAAATAGTTTATGTTGATGATTTTTAAAATAATCATTTACTTGCTGATTTGTTTTTTCAAAATCAACTGCCGCATTATTGAAATTAGAATTAGTAGAAATCAATTCTCTTGAGTCTTTCCATATTGCATTAATTTCTTGTTGGAGAAATGCGTGTGCAATTATTTTTGAGGAGAGATATTCACCAAAACTAGCAATCTTGTCTTTTGATCTAGGTGTCAATTCTCCTAACATAAATAACCCCTCACATAAATTGAAAATATCTTGAATTGTTTTGTCTACAAATTCACTAATTGTTGAAATGTGCTTTTCATTGATTAATTCTTCGATACATAATTTGTGACGGGTTTCTATAATTTTTAATTTTTCTCTAAACGCTGTGTTTCCATTAGAAGCTAACATTGCGGCATCTAATAATAAATCTGTTACACCTCCTAAGGCAGAGACAACTATAATTGACTGATCTTTTTTTATGGCTTCTCCAGCTATTACAATAACTTTTTTAATATTTCCAGCGTTGGCAACTGAAGTGCCTCCGAATTTTAAGACCTGCATATAATATATTTTTAAAAATTGTTAGATAAAAAAGGGTTCCTTTTTTTTGAAGCTACAGCCCATGAATAATATGATGATTTGCAACCCTAACGGGTTGTGGTAGTAGTGGTAGTTGTTGTATACGTTGTAAATAACAACCCTATATGTGATACTTTATAATTCATAGTTGGAGCACTAAGATAAAACAGCGGTTTTTTAATTCCAAGTGTTTGCAAAAAAATTAGAAAAAATCAATTATTTAGTTGAAATTAGAGCGGTTTATAGAAACAAACAATTTAAATTTACTATTAATAAAAATCTTCCGCATGTATGGCATCATAAATAAATCAATGGAAGAACTAGTGAAATCAAATTTCGGAGAAGCTAAATGGCACGACGTTCTTCAATTAAGTGACATTAAAATAGATTACTTTGTTAGCAATGAACCTTATGACGATGAAATAACATACAAAATTGCAATTGCTATAAGCGAGATTATGCAAATGCCTTTGCAGAATGTACTTTTTGTTTTCGGGGAATGGTGGATCTTAAAAACTACCAAAGAAAAATATGGTGGACTATTGAAAGCAGGCGGTGAAAATCTGAAAGAGTTTTTAATCAATCTTCCATTATTTCATAATCATATAATGCTGATGTATCCAAAACTAACACCACCAGAATTTAAAGTTAGCGACATTCAAGATAATAGTATCCACATTCACTATTTTTCAAAACGAGTAGGATTACAAGAATTTGTTCACGGTCTATTATCTGGATTAGGAAAATTATACGATGTAGAAATTAATATACAAGTGCTTGCATCACGAGACAACAATAATGATCATGAAATTTTTTCCATAAGTTGGTGATATATGAAACCAAAAGATTTTACTTTTAATGCAGGGGAATTTGAAGAGCTATTTCCTTTTTATTTGTTGCTTGATGAAAATTTGAAAATTGAGCAAAAGGGGAAATCTATGACAAAGATTTTAGAAGGCTGTCTGAATAAACCCTTTATTCAACATTTTGAAATTGAACGACCCAAAATAAATTTTGAAAACTTTGATTCTTTAGTGCCTTTTAATAATGAACTTATTATTATAAATTCTATTTCACAAAAGAAATTAAAATTTAGGGGTCAGCTTTATTTGAAAACAGGTTCCA
>CANGGD010000144.1 GCA_947453295.1 Chitinophagaceae bacterium
AGTCCATTTTATACCTAAAAATAGAAGTATAATTAAAGAGAATAAGAAAATCAATACTTGCTTAAAATTAACTTTTGTTATAAAAAATATCAATAAAATAAATAAATAAAAAGTTATGGTTTTGAAATCAGAAAAAAAACTCAAAAGTCCAAATAAGAACTCAATCAAAACTATAACTATAAAATGAATTTTCAGTTCATTCTTAATGATTACCTGAAACCCTAATAACAAAAAAATAAACCATTTTATATTTCTAAAACTAAAAATTATTTGGGTAAGCCCTTCATATTTAAAAGCAATTAAACTTAAAGAATTAACAATAAAAAACATAGCAACATACAATTCAAAAGTTCTTTTTACAGACAAATTCTGCGAAAACAGTTTAATTTTCTGAAATGTTAGCGTAGGAATTTTATTTTGAAAATAAATAATTGGGATAAATAAAAAAATCAAGCCTAAGTAACTAAAAATTGTTGCAGTCCCCAATAATTGAGTACGATAACTAATATCAATACCTAAAAAATCAACTAAAATTATTCCGGATATAATTTGTACAAAATGATATAAAAATAAAAGGATAAAAATTGTTGGCTTATACGAATAATATAATTTGTTTAAAACAAAAGCGATTAAAGCAGAGCCAATAATAAAATAAATACTATTATCTAGAAAAAAGAGCGCTAAAAACAAACAAAACAAAAAGTATTTTGAATTGCTATCAACTGAAACCTTGTTATCTAAATAATGAGTATTCATCTATATTAAATTAGTTTTGATAAATGCCTTATGCATTTCATCTGCAACCTTTTCAAAACTCCAATCAGAAATTATTTCTTTGGACTGCAAACCCATTTTGAAAGCTATTTCTCTATTTTTAAATTTATTCATTGCAGATACAAGTGAATCTAATTCATTACTCTTAAAAACATACCCATTAATCCCCTCTTTTACAAGATCATAATAACAGCCACATTTATCACTAACAATAACTGCTTTTCCTGCAGCCATAGCTTCATTAACTGAAAGACCCCAGGTTTCTGATGGACCTTTGGATGGCAATATAAAAACATCGCAACATTTATAAATATCTGGCATTAATGATTGGTTTTGAAAATCAAGAAAATGGATTCTATTTTTCATTTCATTTGGTAATAACTCCACTTTTAATTTTATATTTTTTTCCAAATACCCATTGCCAACAAGAAG
Source organism: Chitinophagaceae bacterium (assembly GCA_947453295.1). Lineage (GTDB taxonomy): Bacteria > Bacteroidota > Bacteroidia > Chitinophagales > Chitinophagaceae > Ferruginibacter. The sequence goes on from CANGGD010000144.1 coordinate 1,207, forward strand.
CAAGTGACTTTTAATATTATTAAATGAACAGAAAGCATCCATTAATAAAAATGGATTTTTTTTATCTTCAAATTTTCCTGCATATAGAAACAAGACAGAGTCATTAGCAATTTTAAATTGATTTCGATAATTGGTATCAGAAGCAATTGTAAATCTATTATTATCTATAGCATGGGGAGCAAAAAATAACGACTCGTTTTTTATACCATATTCTAAAAAGTATTTTTTATTTGCTTGACCAACATAAAAAGCAAAATCTATTTTTTTATAAATCCATTTTAAAAAAACTTTTCTTAATATATCTTTTATGAATTTCTTTCCAGATGAAACTAAATTTGAGTCCCCTCTAAAATAAATTGGAATTTTGCCTTTAAAAAATTGCAAGCATTTTAAATGACTATTAAAATTCCACCCATAAATCAAAATTGCATCTGCTCCCCACTCTTCAATTTCTTTATTAAGTGTTGGATTGATTATGCCTTTATAATGATGAGACCCAGGATTCTTAGACACATTTTCAACCATTGCATAATCATATCCTTCTAATAATGGGATATCCCATTCAATATTTCTTTGAAATCCAGGATCGAATTTTTGTTTTATAGAATCTTCGCCCCATGTATAAAACACCTTTATTGAAATCTGATTCTTTTCAGTTAATAATTTAAATAAAGGAGCATTATACTGAATGGGATGGGTTGTAATAATAGCAAGTTTCCTTAGCTTTTGTTTAGACGATTCCAAATTCTTTTTTTACAGCAGATGATAAATATTTTCCTCTTAGAATTTTTTTAAAAAAAACTAAAACTCTTTTATTGACAACCAAATTATCAAAACCTAACCAATTTTTCCCATGTATGTAATAAATAATTGCATAGAATGGAATTGGAACTAAATCAATATTTTTTAAATGTTTTAGCCTTGTTGTTAGATAGCCATGAGAAGAAAAAAAACACATTAATGAGGGATTAATGTTTTCCATTAATTGATCCGGCAATAAATTTACATGAATTATGTGGGTTGATCCATTTATCATATTCATATTTCTTTTTACTTTCACTAGAATCTTACTCAATCCGAATTTAATGAACCCTTTATCAATATACCATCCCGTACAATTGTTTTTATTAAGATTCACCCATTCAGATAATTTATTGCTAACAAAATCATCAGCATCTACTGGCATTATAAATTCACAACCTTTTTCTTTAGCAATAAAACTACCATACAATAACCTTTTGCCATGATCATAAACCTTATCACTTATACCTTCCTTAAAATCAGGGTTAACTACTTTTTCAAGTTTGGCAATTTCATTAGTGCTTTTAAATTCATAAGGAAATTTTACAAATTCAACAGAATCATGACTAAAATTAAAATCAGGGGAATCTGAATATATAACGAAGACCTTGAAATTTTTATCAATCTGATTGATAACAGAATTCAAAGTATTCTTCAAATTAGAACATTCAATTTCCCAATTATTGTCTGTTTTTCTTTTGAATGGTATTATGAATCCAATCATTAATTATTTTTTTTAAAAAAAGTATATTCACCATAGTTTGATGAGCTATAATTTTTTGACATCGCATTTTTAATAATATTGGTAACTCCTGGCTTTATTGATTCATGAATTTCTACAGCAAGATGATCAACGCAAGTACCCCAATCAAATTGATTATCATTAAAAAGCTCAAATTCACTTCCTTCAATATCTATTTTCAATAAATCAATATGAGTAATATTAAATTTCTCTAACAAAGTTGTTAAAGTAAAAGCGTCAACTTGATCATTATTTATTTGATTTAATTGAATTTCCTTTACCTTAAATGAAGCATGACCTTCACCATCATCTACAATAATTAATCGCTTATTCTCATTCCAAATTGCAGCATTTATTTGAACTATATTTTGATAAACTTCTGTATTCTTCTTCAACAAATCATAGTTTGACTTCTCTGGTTCAATAGAAAATATTTTTGCATTCGGATACTTTTTCAAAAAAAACAATGTTGAGAGACCAATATTTGCTCCGCAGTCAATTATCAATTTAGGAGTTTCAATTAATTCGAAATCAACCTCTTTCTCTATGAAAATTTGATAAAAAATATGTGTATCATAAAGCTTGTTTCTCATAAATATAGGAGAAATAAGACCTTCGATGTTTAATTTTATTAGACTACCTTTTTTCAAAAATACCCTTTGCAAAATATAGCTTAATGTTTGAATCAAGCCTATAGATTCAACATGCTTTTTGAATGAATTAATTTTACTCCTCATGAATGGAATTAATTGTAAACAAAATTGGTTTTATTTTAAACAATTTTATTTTTAAAAAATTTAAAAAGAGAATAAAAATATTGTCAAATCTAGCTAATGTAATAAAATATTTTATTGACAATAAAATTTTAGACTTCGAAAAAGCTTTTAGCATCAATGTGAAATAGAATAACAACTTATGATTTCTCATCATTTTTTTTCCATTTTTTTTCATTTTATTATCACAGTAAAAATTTAATTTTCTATAAACTATCAAATCTTCTTTTACATGATTTAAATAATATTTTTCATTTCTACTTAATTGTCCGCTGTGATCTCTTAATTTGATCAACTTTTGATTAATATGCCCAACAGGAAAATACTCGGCTATTCTTACCCACATTTCAAAATCAGCTGAGATTTTCATTGACTCATTGAATAAACCAACTTTTTCCAATGCCTTTTTATGAATACAGACATTGGCAATATTACCTGCTATAGAACCAGTATAATAGGCTATTTTAGAATGCAACTCTTTAGAAATAATTTCAGGAGTAGGATCAAAATTGTTATTTTCTTTTTCAACTCCATTCTCATCAATCATAATTCTTTGCGAATAAGCAAATCCAACTTCGGGATTATTTTCAAAAAATGAGACAAAAGTTTTTAGGCAATCTAAAAGCATTATGTCATCTTGTGCCCATAATTTGATTAACTCACTATTAGATTGTTTGATAAGGTAATTAAGATTAAAGAAAAGCCCTTTGTTGGTTTCGTTTTTAAAAAGTTTTATTCTGGAGTCTTTTATTTCATTTAGATA
>CANGGD010000145.1 GCA_947453295.1 Chitinophagaceae bacterium
GATAGTGCCAGGGTGAAACTCATTGAGAAACACAAGGAACTTGAAAAAATTAAGGAGATGGAGGATGCAGAACTTGGAAATGATATTGCCAATCAACTTAACAATATTAAAGCTAGAATTGTGTTTCAGCAAAATAGTTATGATGCAATTGCGGCCTTAATTAAAAACAAGGACGCTAAACTTGCGAATATGCCTGCCATTCAACCCATCAGCAACAAACAACTAGATAAAATTGCAAGTGGTTTTGGAATGAGAATTGATCCTGTTTATGGTTCACCTAAAATGCATAAAGGATTAGATTTTGCTGCACCTCAAGGCACACCAATTTATGCAACAGGCAATGGAACAGTTAAAGAAGCTGGGCTTTCGGATGGAGGTTATGGAAATTGTGTTGTTATAAATCATGGTTATGGATACGAAACTCTTTATGGACATATGTTAAGAACTAATGTGCATGCTAGTCAGGTTGTGAAAAGGGGTGAGGTGATCGGATGGGTAGGTAGTACTGGAAAAAGTACTGGCCCCCATTGTCATTATGAAGTCCATATTAACAATAATCCGGTGGATCCAATTTATTTCTTTTATAATGATTTAAATGCAGAACAATACGATCGAATTTTAAAAATTGCAGCTAATGGAAGTGCTAAAAGTTTTGATTAACTTTATTTTGAAAAAATAATTACTGATATAACCTAACTCAAATGGCTTTTAAACAAACAGCACTAGACTTTGATTTTATACCAGAAGAAAACAATCCTGCTGAAAAGAAATCAGTAGTTCCAAAAAAAATTATTGTCCAAACAGAACCCATCGATATTGATATTCAACCCGCTATTGTAAAAGAAGCGGTTTTGGACTTAAAAAAATCTACAAGAGGAAGAATGAAATTAAGTGACATGGCTGCTTCTGTTGATTTGATTGAAATACCTAACGATGAAGAACTGTTTTCGAAAAGATATTATAGTATTGGCGCAGTAACAGAAATGTTTAAAGTTAATCATTCATTGATTAGGTTTTGGGAAAACGAATTCGACATTTTGAAACCTAAGAAAAATGGAAAAGGAGATCGCTTTTTCAGACCTGAAGATGTTAAGAATTTAAAATTGATTTATCATTTGTTGAGAGAACGTAAATATACAATTGAAGGCGCGAAAGAGTTTTTGAAGAACAACAAATACGCAGAAAAAAAATTTGAAATCATTGAATCCTTAAAAAACCTTAGAGGCTTTTTGTTTGAACTAAAAGCTGGTTTGTAATTTAATTTTGATCGCTTACTTATTACAAGTAATTTTTTAATCGCAAAAACCCTATTGTATGAGACTGCTCGTTATTTCTTTTTTATTATTAATTATGAATAAAGCTATGGCGCAATCAAACTATATAAAAATAAAAGACGAAAAGAAAGACAGCAGTATAATATTTAAAGGCATTCTAAAAAAAGAAGATGTAGAACAAGAAAAAAGTTTCGGTTGGTATAGTGTAAATAAAATGAACTATCAACCCAATGAAAAAACACTCAAAAAATTAACACGAAAAAAAAGCGATTTGCATTTTGTAGTGTTTGGCGGCACGTGGTGCGGTGACACACAAAATATCATTCCCGAATTTTTTAAATTGATGGAGCTCGCTGGTATTAACGATAGCACCATAAGTTTTTTTGGAGTAGATAGAAAAAAAGAATCCATTAATAATCTTTCAGCAGCATTTCATATTACCAATGTACCAACCATCATTGTGCTAAAAGCCGGAAAAGAAATAGGCAGAGTGGTTGAATATGGCAAATCAGGAGAATGGGAAAAAGATCTTCGTCGAATCGTAAAATAAATATTTACTGTTGCATATTGGGAGCCAATTGAATATCTAATTCACTCATTTGTTTTTTTAAGAAAAAAACTACACTTTCTTTTGTTTTAAGATAGACTTCAATGGAAGCATGAACTGTCGTGTAATCGACTAAAAGAGTAGTGCCATTTTGATTAAAGCCGACATAATGCACTTGGTATTGAATGATGTCAAAATTTTTTTGAGAAAAATAATTTAAAATTATCACTTTGAATGATTCGAGCTTTTCTATTGAATTAGAATTATGCAATTCAATTTTAATTTCAGTGTTTCTTCCGCTTCTTTTTGTATGATTATCAACAACTGAATCTACCATCTGTTTGTTTGGAACAGTTACTAGTGTTTTGTCATGAGTTCTTATTCTTGTGCTGCGTAGACCTATATGCTCAACAGAACCAAAAATAGTATTCACCTTTACCAAGTCGCCGGTAAAAAAAGGCTTATCAAAAAATATAACAAAAGATGCAATAAGATTTTCTATGCTTTCTTTTGCTGCTAATGCCATTGCTGCACCAACAATACTTAGGCCTGTGAATAATGACCCCACATTTACTTTGAAAACTATTTTTATTAAAATCAAGAATCCAATTATATAGATGAAGACCTTGATAAAATCTCTAAAAAAAACTATGATTTGATGATCTCTTTGTTCTTGATCATGCTTTACTTCTTTCTCTATTAGCTGAGCGAAAAAATTTATGAAACTTTGTAGCACCCAAATAAAAATAAGAATAATTAAAGTGGCCCCAACTCTATGAAGAATTTCAGCAAATGGAATGCCGATGATGTTGAATTTAAAGAATTCCGGAAAAGAAAGATTATCTAAAAATAAGACAGATAATATTGCTGTAATAAACCAACCTAATGGATTAATAATTAAATCAAAAAAAACTTCCTTTTCAAGTGATTTCCATTTTTTGCTGATAATTTTAAATATTCTTGATGCAAGGTATTTAGATAAAACTCTTCTTGTCGCAAATACGAATAGAATGCCAACTAAAACAATTAAAAGAGAAAACAAGCTATTGTTGAAAATTTTAATTTCCATATTTAATTATCAATTTTACAATTCAAATTTATAAATCTCTATTTCATTTTCTTTGAGAACATAAAGATAGTCATTCAATAATTTTATCGACTTGTAAGCATTTATTGTAGCAGGGAGTCCATATTTTTTTAATTCAAATGATTTTGTATCGTAAACAAACATGGTATCTTTTGAAAATCCATACAACTTGTTGTTTTGAACAGAAATATTATTCCAATTAAAAAAAGCAAGATTATTTTTAAAGGTGGTGTATTTATCAAAAACAAAGAATCCATTTTCCTTATCGTATAAATAAACTGTTTGATTGTATTCTATTAAAGTACTTGGATTCAATGCTTTATTAAGCGTAGTTAACATATTGTCGCTTGCAGACCATAAATTCATTTGATTGTCATATTTTTTTAAAATATTATCATCAAAAATCCAGAATTGATTATCACTTCCAGAAGCAATTACTTTCGTATTGATTAAACTTTTTTCGTTTAAATTATATTTATTTCTGTCTGTCAAATATTTATCTAGCACTAATAGCAAAGTATACTTATCATAATAAACCAACACCTTCATCGGATTAGTAACATCAATATTGCTAGGATTGCCGAGCCTTGCTCCTTCGGCATAATATCCAAGTGTATCGCCTTTACTATTTAGTTTGATGATTTGATTTCTCTGATTGATTAAATACATATCATTAAATAAATCAGCATTCAAATAGCTATATTTTCCTTCAATTTTTTTTTGCAAAATACAAGTTAATATAGGAAGTTTTTTATCATTTTGAAGCGTATCGATTTGGGTTTTTTGCCCCACTATCACGTTAGTAGTAATCAGGTTAAATAAAAGAAGCAGGACGATTTTATTTTTAAATTTATTCACCTTTGTAAGATTTTAAATCAAGAGAATTGCCATCAAATTCTGCATATGTAAAATGTGTGATCCAATCGCCTAAATTTATGTATGTACTATTTTCACCTACATTTATATTTAAGGGTAAATGTCGATGTCCGAATACAAAATAGTCAAAATGTTTTTTCGTCAATTCGTCTTTACAAAAAGCAACTAGAAATTCTTTTTCTTCACTTTCAAAAACCTCATCAGCAAGACCAGTTTTGGCTCTGCTTTTTCTGCTAAAATAATTGGCGAGACTAATTCCAATGTTGCTAGGTAAAATTCCAAAAGCTGTTTGGCATATTGGATTTCGAAATATTTTTTTTAAGGCTTTATATCCATGATCTCCCGGGCCAAGTCCGTCGCCATGTCCGATGAAAAAATCTTTCCCTCCGAGATTAAACTGTGCAGGCTGATGATAAACTTTTATATTCAACTCTTTTTGAAAATAATCTTTCATCCACATATCATGATTGCCAACAAAAAAATGTAC
>CANGGD010000146.1 GCA_947453295.1 Chitinophagaceae bacterium
GAAGGAAAGTAAAATGAAAATGGACTATCTAAATCAATTTTCTTTTCTTGTGCTAATTTCAATACACACATCGCAGTAAAAGTTTTACTTACTGATGCAATATGTAGAGGTGTGTTTTCATCTAATGGATTTCTTGTATTTAAATTTGCAATACCATTATATTTTTCAAATACAATGTTGCCATCTTTTGCTACAATCATTCCTCCATTGAATCCGCTTTTTAATAGAAATTGATTATACCATGCATTGCAATTGGATTGTATAAAATTGCGTAAAGAAGGTTTGATGTCAATGGGTGTGGGAAGGGAATAGGTAATTTCTTTTGTAAGAAAATCTTCTTCATTGTTATTGTATAATTTTTTATATGCTAGCAATAAACCAATTACAATCAAGGATGCTATAAAGATTGTGATTAGAAAAATATTTTTTTTGAATTTCAATTTCATTTGAATTTACTTGTTCGATCAATTAGGCATTAAAACGATTAATCAGGATTGATTTGATATTAATTATGTATGAAATCATTAATTATTGTATATTATTCAAACAACAACATTGATTTTTGTTTAAAAAATTAATACTTATCAAATATATTTGTGCAAAATAAGGGGTTTATTATATGTCTGAGAAAAAAAATACCAGTTATCCCAAAGAAAAAATAAACATTCTTTTTTTGGAAAATATCAGTCAAAGCGCTGCGAATCAATTTATAAATGCTGGCTATGCAAATATTAAAACAATTGCGGGGGCGCTCAATGAAGCTGAATTAATAAAAGAAATTAAAAATGTTCATATCCTAGGCATTAGAAGTAAAAGCTTAATTAATGCAAACGTATTAAGTGCAGCTACAAAATTACAGGCTATTGGATGTTTTTGTATAGGTGTCAATCAAGTTGATTTGCATGCTGCATCAAAATATGGAGTGGCTGTGTTTAATGCACCATACAGTAATACAAGAAGTGTGGCAGAATTAGTTATAGGTGCTTCCATCATACTAGTTAGAAAAATTATAGATAAAAATAGCGCAGCACATGATGGTTATTGGATGAAAGATGCAAAGGGTAGTCATGAATTAAGAGGAAAAACTTTGGGGATAGTAGGTTACGGAAATATTGGAAGTCAGGTGAGCGTTTTGGCTGAGGCGTTAGGGATGAAGGTTGTATTTTATGATGTAGAAACAAAACTTCCTTTAGGTAATGCAAGTGATTGCAAGAATTTGAAGGAGTTGTTACAACAAAGCGATGTAGTTACTTTACATGTGCCTGAGATGTCTTCCACTAAAAACTTAATCAATAAAAACAATTTAAAATATTTTAAAAAAGGAGCTGTGTTGATTAATTACGCCAGGGGTGAAGTGGTCGATATTAATGCACTTAAACAAGCATTAGAATCATCACAATTAGGCGGAGCTGCTATTGATGTTTTTCCTGTTGAACCCGAAAAAAATGGTGATGTATTTAAAACGCCTTTACAAGGTTTAAAAAATGTATTATTAACTCCACATATAGGAGGCAGCACTCAGGAAGCACAAAATAATATTGGACTAGATGTTAGTGCTAAATTGTTTCATTATCTTGAAAAGGGCATCAGTACAGGATCACACAGTGTTCCTGCATTGGCATTGCCGCCACAAGAAGGAGCGCATAGAATTTTACACATTCATAAAAATGTTCCGGGAGTAATGAGTCAGATCAATGCAACCTTAAGCAAAAACAAAATAAATATATTAGGACAATATCTAAAAACAAATGAGGAAATAGGATACGTTGTGTTGGATATTGACAAAGGTATCAGCAAAAACGCTTTAGAATTACTCAGAAAAGTTAACCATACCATCAAAGTAAGAATATTGTATTAGTGCCCTTTCGCTTCGATTGTGCGCATCACTTCAATAGAATGCCCGTCATCATAAAGGCCAAAGGCTCCTGTGAAGACTCCTTTTATTTTGCCGTCTTCGCTGCTCATAGCGTAAACAACATCTTCATCTGAAGGGTTAGTTTGCCCTTCGAAGCGGTAGGTTTCAACAATGTGAAAATTTTCTGACTGCAAATAATCCGAAACCTTTACACAAATATTTATATCAAAAGCACAATTCAAATCTTTTTCAAATCCTCGTTTCTTCAAATCATCAATGGCCTCAACAACAGTTTCGTAAGTGAACATTTGTCTTTTTATTCAAGTTAGCATCAACGCATTCGGTAATAAAAATCTAATGTCAATTTTCAATATGATCTAGGTTTTTTGGATGAATATGGCGTTTTTTTTGATTTTATCATTTCGAATTTTAGCATTAAAAGGATTAGATTCAGTACATTGCAGTATCGTAGTAAGTAACTTCCTAATTTAAAAAAGTAAATTGAATTTTGTAATTAACGGCAATCAATTTTTATTGAATATGAGTATTCAAATAGATATTTTGATTCATAGCAATAAAATATAAATGATTCATGAAAAATAAGTCAAAAGAAAATAAGTCTTCTTCCCAGGTGCAATTATTTAAAGGGAAATTTGAAATCACCAGAAGTGGAATGGGATTTGTAATTGTTGATAAAATAGAACAAGATATTTTAGTTAAGCCCAATGATTTTGGAAAAGCTTTTCATGGCGATATTGTTAGAGTTCAAGTTCCAAAGTTCACAACCAATAAAAGAGCGGAAGGAAAAATTGTTGATGTTGTGGAGAGAAAACAAACTTCATTTTTAGGAAGCGTTCACATCAATAAAAATATTGCATTTTTTGAGGTGTCTGGTGATAAAGCAATCCCAGATTTTTTTATACCTAATGATCAATTAAGAGGAGCTGTCGACGGCGATAGAGTAATTGCTAAATTTATTAAATGGGATAAAGCAGATAGAAAGCCTATAGCAATAGTCGACACTATTATCAATGCTGAAGATGAGTCTGATTTAGCGATGAAGGAAATTTTAATTGATGCAGGCTTCTCGCTTTCATTTGATGAAAACGTAATGAATGAAGTAGCTCAACTTTCAGAAAGAATCACAAGAGAAGAGACTTCCAAAAGAAAAGACTTCAGAGATATTTTAACCTTTACAATTGATCCGGCAGATGCTAAAGATTTTGATGATGCTATTTCAATCAGAAATTTAGATAATGGTAATTATGAAATTGGAGTGCATATTGCAGACGTTAGTCACTTCGTAAAACCCAATTCATTTTTAGATAAAGCGGCTTATGAAAGAGCAACAAGCGTCTATTTGCCCGACAGAGTAAATCCTATGTTACCTGAAAAAATCTCTAACGAGTTGTGTTCATTAAGACCTAACGAAGACAAGTATACGTTCTCTGCAGTTTTTCAAATTACCAATCGTGCAGAAATTAAACATCAATGGATTGGAAGAACGCTCATTCATAGCGACCACAGATTTACTTATGAAGATGTGCAGCAAATAATCGAAACCAAAGAAGGATTGCACAGCAAACCTTTATTATTATTGAACAATCTTGCACAACAATTCAGAAGCAAAAGATTTGAGAATGGAGCTATCAATTTCTCATCAACAGAAGTTAGATTTCAATTGGATGAAAAAGGGAAACCCATTGGCGTTATTGTAAAAGAAAGTAAAGAAGCACATAAGTTAATTGAAGAGTTTATGTTGCTAGCGAATAAAGCAGTGGCAGAATATGTTTCGAAAATAAAAATAAATAAAGAGGCTATTCCTTTTCCTTACAGAGTGCATGACCAGCCCAATGAAGAGAAATTAAAACCCTTTGTGGCTTTTGCCAGAAAATTTGGATACGCTTTTGATACAAAAGATGAAAAATCAATCGCTAGCTCTTTTAATAATTTATTGAATGAGGTAAAAGACAAGCCAGAACAACGTGTTTTAGAGCAATTAGGTATTCGTACAATGTCTAAAGCTGTATATACCTCAGATAATATTGGCCACTATGGTTTAGGATTTCAAAACTATTGCCATTTTACTTCTCCTATTCGCAGATATCCGGATGTAATGGTTCATCGAATTTTACAGCAATGCATTGATAAAAATGTAATACCAGATAAAAAAATGGAAGTTTCGTGTAAGCATAGTAGCGATAGAGAAAGAGCAGCTATGGATTCGGAAAGAATGGGTAATAAATACAAGCAAGTTGAATTCATGAAACAATTTTTAGGTGATGAATTTGAGGGCGTAATCAGTGGAGTGGCAGCATTTGGATTTTGGGTTGAAACAATTGATCATAAATGCGAAGGCTTAGTAAGTGTGA
>CANGGD010000147.1 GCA_947453295.1 Chitinophagaceae bacterium
ATTAAAGTTGATTTATTTAATAACATAGAAAATTATTTTGCGATTGATAAATTACAATTGATTTTTATTTTTGCTGTTTTTGAAAGTTTATCTTTCACAACTCCTGGAATAGCTATTTTAAAATCTTCTAACACAACCGTAAATTCAGAAGATGCGGTTACGTTGCCGCCTGCTACTTTCATTGTGCCATTTGTTTCTACATCTTTTTTAACACCGTGAATTTCTAATGTGCCTTTCACATTCACAGGATAGGTGCCATCTTTATCTACATTAACTTTATCAATGTTGGTTACCTTCCCCTTGAAAACCGAATTTGGGAACTTATCACTTTCCATATAATTTTCATTGAAATGTTCTTGTAGAAGTTGACTCCAAAATTCAAACCCTTTTATTTTTACAAGAAATTGTAAATCACCAGTAGAGGGTTTAAAAGCACATGTTACAGACTTATTCGTTCCCGTTATATCTTCCATTCCTGTACCTGCATCAAACCAAGCCTGACCAGTTTTAGAGGAATAAATTTTTTGTGCCCAAGTTGTATTTAGTAATAAAACGACTGCCAATAAGCTTACTATTTTTTTCATTTGAAAGTTTGTTTAATAATTATGATTAACTAACGATTCAGCCCACATGTTTTCAATTCGGCCGACTTTTCATTTCCAATCATATCTAACTCATCTGTTGAAGATTGATTGTCAAAGCCAGTTGAACCTGAATATATCCCCTTAATATTGATTGAATCTCCAACCTTGAAAGATTTTATGACAGATTGAAATTGAGAGCTATCAAAACTACAATTAATTGAAAAACCATCTCCACCTTCAATAAAAACGTGGTCATTTGATAATTCTTTAATAGACCCAATAACGCCTATATTTTTATTAGAATAAAGCGAATCAAATTGTTTGTGATTTTTCATGAGCTCATTTTTAAACGCAACTGATTTCAAAACTAAAACAGCTGGATTATCCGAACCCGTTAGTGGCTTTTTGGTAGCTATGTAGAAAATAATGGAACCTGCAATTGCTGCCAATACAAAACAATAAAGCAAGACTTTTTTTATCTTTTTCAAAGTGTTAGATTAGTGGGTGAACAAATGACCATCATTAACCCAATTAGTAATCAATTGTTGATCATTTGAACTTAAAGGACCTGAAGGCGGCATAGTTTGATTAGTAACACATACTTTATTTATACTTTGCCAATAATTCACCACATTGCATTTTGAATCTAAATTTGGTGAAGTGCCCCCATCACTATGGCAAGAAACGCATTTTTTTTGAACAAGTGAATCAACTAACTGGAATTTAGCCCCTGGAGTTTTTGTTGAATCAGAACAATCCTGATTACTATATATAATATCTTCTTTATCATTTTTGCAACTAACAAAAAGAAAAGTTGCGATACACAATGAAATTGCCAAACTTGATTTTAAGATTTTCATTTTTACTGTTTTTAAAATTGAAATTACAATTTACTATATTTTTTTTAAAATAGCGAAGTAACAAATTAGTCTGTATATCTTCCTCCAGCATTGATCCAATTGGTTATTTGAGTTCTCAATGCAGCACTTGGCGCTCCGCTCGGAGGCATTGGATTTGTATTTGCCTGTGTAACACATCTAACATTAATTCTACTTGCATATGAAACAATACTGCAATCGGAATTTAAATTACATCCTCCACTATTACCATGACATCTAACACATGAAGGGACGATTATATTGTTTTTAACTGCTGTAAACAATGGACCTGCTACTGCGGTTCCTACTGTTACTGTTGCTGTATTTGTACATCCATTTAAATCTTTTACCCCTATTGTATAGGTCCCTGCTGTTAAGCTAGAGAAAACATTGCTTGATTGATAAGTCCCTCCATTCTTGTTATAAGTAAAGCCTGTAGACCCTGTTGCATTCACTGTAATACTACCTAGAGTATTGGGGCACGGGATAACAGAAGTTGGGATTGCGTTTATTATGATGTTAGTATTTGTACAAGGATTTGTTGAAGAAAGCGTTACCGAATTTTTACCACTTGAACAACCCGTTGAATTTTTAGCAACGATAACATATGTTCCCGCAACTAAACCAGAAAACACATTACTTGTTTGGAATGCCCCGCTATTTATACTATATGTATACATGCCAGCCGGTGAAGCTGTAACTGTAATAGATCCATTTTTTTGACCATAATCAGGATCAATTTTTGTAGTTGATACTGAAATATTTACTGCAGAACAATCTGTTGTATTTGTATTGTTGTTGTTAGGAGAATCTTTTTTACAACTAATGATAAAGAAAACTGAAGAGGCAATTGCAATTGCGAGTAGTAATGATTTTTTCACGTTAGATAATTTTTGTGGCGATTTTTGTTTTAAAAACCGAATGTAAAATTTTAAAACATCTAAACAAAAATATCATCTTGCATTTTTTTAATTAAACTAAATTTTAACATATTGGCAGAAATCTTAATCATATTTTCGAATGCCATTGCTTTTGAAACACCATGACCAATTATAACAGGCTTGGATACCCCAAGAACTGGAACCCCACCATACATTTCGAAGTTAAACCTATTGAAATAGTCATCTTCTATATTTCTTTTTTTAACTATATCATATACGCTCTCTGCCATTTTTAAGAGTACATTTCCTGTAAAGCCATCACATACCATAACATCGGCTTTATTCATTAAAATATCTCTACCTTCTATATTTCCGATAAAGTTTATGAGATGATTAGCTTTCAGTAACGGATACGCGCTTTGACATAAAAGATTTCCCTTCCCTTCCTCTTCTCCAATATTCACCAATCCAACCCTGGGCGTTTTTATACCTAATATATGCTCAGCAAACAGAGATCCTAAAATTGCAAATTGATTTAAATTTTCTGGTTTGCAATCGGAATTTAACCCAACATCAACAAGAAGACCTAATGAGCCATCTTCACGAGGTATATATGCTCCAATTGTAGGTCTTATGACACCTTCAATTGTTTTAATAGTGAATAATGCGCCAACCATCATCGCTCCTGTATTGCCTGCACTTACAAATGCATCTAATTCACCTGAAGCCAATAAATTAAAGCCTTTAGCTATAGAGGATTGTGGTTTTTCTTTTAGAGCTTTTGTGGGATGTTCATGCATTAAAATAACTTCTTCGGCATGTAATATGCTATAATTTGAAGAATCAATATTTTGATTGGATAAATATTGTTGAACAAGAACTTGATCACCAATTAAAACCAAATGAAAATCATCTGGATTATTCTTTAGAAATGAAACTACTCCAAGAACAGCTTCTAACGGAGCGAAGTCGCCCCCCATCATGTCGATACCGATTTTAGTCATAAAAAACAAACTAAAAATTCCAAAACACGGATTGAAAAAACAATCCTAGTTTTGGAATCAATGATTTAAAAAATACAATTAAGCTTTTAAAGGTGCTTTTTCAGCTACCAATTTGCCTTTGTAAAACAACTTTCCTTCGCTAACATGAGCACGATGACGAACATGTATTTCACCAGTTGTAGAATCTTTGCTCAAAGTAGTTTCTGTCGCTTTATAATGTGTTCTTCTTTTTGCGCTGCGTTGTTGCGAGTGACGCCTTTTTGGATTTGGCATAACGGTAAATTTTAATTTTTATTTGATACTAATTTTCTTTAAACTTTTCTAGTCCTTTCCAAATTGAATTGGAATTGTTTTCTAATTGTTGCTTTTCCATTTCCTTCAACTTTTCTAACACCTCTTTGTTGCAATTGGCGCCACCTAATTCAGATTCTTTACAAGATTTCTGAAATGGAATACTTAACAACACAAATTCATACAACCACTCTTCAACATGTAAATGACTTTCATTTCGTGGAATGTAATGCACATCTGGATCTTCCTCTTGTTGATTCATTTCCTCTGGATTATCAACCAACTTGACAAGCATTTTAAATTCATCCCACAAATCAATGTGCAGGTTGTTTCCACATCTATCACACGTTACACCCGCTTTTCCTCCAACCTCAAATTTCAATAACATGAATCCTGTGTTTTTTTCCAAACTCATTTTTACTTGAGCATTCGCATTGGAAAAATCCTGAACACCTTTTTCAACAAAGAACTTATCATCCAACTCAAATTCAAATTCATGAACTCCAGGCTTCAACCCTACAAAAGCAATATCAAAAGCCCTTTTGTTTGCCATTGGATATATTTTAAAGG
>CANGGD010000148.1 GCA_947453295.1 Chitinophagaceae bacterium
AATGTCGATTTTGTTATACCCTGTAATTTTTTGAGCTTCTGGGTTGAAAAATTTGATAACTCCTTTATTGTCAATAATGAAAATCATTATTTCAATATTATCTATTATAGCATGCTGATATGCTAAAGAAGTCTCTAATTTTTTATTTAATGCCACTAGTACTTTATTGGATCTTTTAATTTCAGCAATTCTATTATTATTACTAATTTCTAATTCATCTTTCTGGTTGATTAATTTTTCAGATTCTTCTACCCTTATAGAAATATCATTAATGAAGGCTAAAGCATAGGTTTTATTTTCAATTGTGTAGTTGCTTAAACTGAATTCGATTTTTATTTCTGATTGATCTTTTTTTATGCCAAACAATTCAGAACCTTTACCCATTAATCTATTTGTTGGGTATTCGAAGTATTTTTTGATATTATTTGCATGATGATCATGTAATTGACTAGGCATTAAGATGGTAATATTCTTTCCAATGAGTTCAATTTCATTGTATCCAAATAGATTAAAAATATAAGGATTTGCAAAAATTATGTTTCCGTCATTATCAACTATCAAAATACCAATGGAAGCAAATTTGAAAAATGATTCAAAATGTTTGTTTGCAATATTATCTTCCAATAAAAGATTACTCATATTTCCTTTTAAACTATCAATCAGCATTAGTTGTTAAAAGTAATGATATAAGGGTAGTTTTATATTTTATTTTTGTATGATAGAAATCATACTATAAATGAGTGCGATCATGAATTATTCGTGAAAGATTAACTTATTGTGTAATCATATATTCCCAAGCGTTAGAAAAAGAGGAAGCCTCATTTCCTAATACATCTTTCGGAACATACGTGTCTAAGCAGGTAATGTTATGATCTGGAAACAATAGATTAAATGCCGGTGTGGCATTTGTAGTTAACGTGTGTGTGTTATTGTAAGGTGGATTATTAGTATCAATACTGATTGCTGGTCCTTGTATACCTAAATCATTTAACTGTGTTACCACATTGGTATAACTGAATATCTGATCTTTTAATGCATTGATTGAATAATATTTGTTGATGGGAGTAGCGCCTGCTTGAGCAATCCAATCAGCACTGATTCCTAAACTGCTGTTCCAATCAATAGACGAAAACGCAATTGCTTTTGCAACAGCTACCTTCTTGGCTATATAAAAAGCATGGCCTCCTCCTTGCGAATGACCAGCAATAATTATTTTGCTCCAATCTATTTCATTGTTAACCAAAAACTGATCCCATTGCTGTGTTGGATAATGACTCTTTAAATAAAGTAGTAATTGTAAAAGCCGGTTTTGTATACAATTATTTTGATCCACACTTACACCCGAAGTATGATCTATCCCATCAAAAATTTCTTGTCTGCACTTACCAAACAAGGTATTATCTGTACTATTAGCAGCAGCCGTATAAATATCTGTACCATTTGGATACATCAACCCAATGGTATGATAACCAAGCGAAGCTGCTTTTTTCACAATTAATTTATACGCAGTTGGCATACCCGTTGTGCCCGGCAAAAAAACAAACAACTTGTTTTTTAAAACGATTCTTGTATCTATTAAAACTTCATGTACATTATTGTAAGTAACAATTGCGCTATTTGTTGCAGAGGGTAATATTAAATATTCAAATAATTGAGGAGGTGAAGTGTGAATAGTATCAGTATGCGTATTGTTGTTGTTTATCACATCGGTTTTATTTTTTCTACATGACATGCAAAGCAATACAAGAACAATGAATGATATAAATGATAGCTTCTTCATAATAAATAATACTAGTAAATATAATTATATCTGTGCATAATGAAAAGCATATCTTAAATTATTGAGAAATTAGACTAGAAATTTCGATGCTCTAAGTTTAAAAAGAAATTCTAATAATTCATGTAAAAACACATATTTGATAAATAGTTGTGATATTTTTGTAAATAAAAGTTCGAATTTTTAATATTAATTCCTATGACGAAAAACTTTTTTTCTTCTATTACCATTGAAAATAAAAAAGCAAAATGGACTGCTTATTTTTTTCTTGCGGGAATCAGTTTTCTACTTTATTTCAATTCCATTTATAATAGTTATTGTTTAGACGATGTAATGGTTATCACACAAAACTCTAATACTTTGAAAGGTTTTGGTGGAATATGGGATCATTTAACACATGATTATTTATATGGTTTTTTTAATTACCCTTCGGGGAGTGCTGCGAGTCCATGGAGACCAATACCATTAATTACCTATTCATTAGAGATTGGTTTTTGGGGAAAGAATCATCCGGAATACAGTCACTTGATAAATGTGCTTTTATATGTAGGATGTGTGTTGTTATTATTTTATTTACTTTCTACTTTTTTATTAAAAGAATTTTGGGTTTCTTTTTTCGCTACTTTATTATTTGCCATTCATCCCATTCATTCAGAAGTTGTCGTAAATATCAAAAGCAGAGATGAAATATTATCTCTCCTCTTTATGCTCAGCTCGCTTTGTTTTCTTTTCAAATACTTTTTAACGAATAAGAAAAGGGATTTGTTTATTAGTTTGTTTTCATTTTTTCTATCTCTATTAAGCAAAGAAAATGCCATCACATTTTTAGTAGGTATTCCGTTAATGATATATTTTTTTACTACACAATCGTGGAACCAAATAATTAAAAATTTGATCTGGTTTTTAGGTGTGGTGATTGTTTATTTTATTTTGAGAATCAATATTATTCCGATTGTTTCTACCAACCCCAGTGAATCAAATGGCGGATTAATTATAATTAATTTTCCTTTTTTATATGCTAATGGATCAGAGGCGTTTTTTACTAAGATTTTTATCTTATTAAAATATCTGTTTTTATTAATTTTTCCTTACCCACTTTCTTACGATTATTCTTATAACCAAATACCGTATGTAAATGCAACTGAGCCAATGGTATGGGTATCCTTTTTGGTGTATGGCTCAATGATATTCTTTGCTATTAAAAATTTCAAAAAGAAAAACATCATCTCGTTGTGCATTTTATTATTCTTAATTACATTTTCATTAGCCAGTAATCTGTTTGTTGATATTGCCGTTACTATTGGAGAACGATTGCTATTTATGCCTTCAGTTTTCTTTTGTATTGCCTTAGCTGCTGTTGGAAATCATCTGTTTTCATTTCTTTCTTTAAAATATAACATAAAAAAAATGTTGCTGTCTTTTTTATTAATAACACCTACTGTTATTGCATGTGGATTTGTTATTGTAAATAGAAATAAAGACTGGAAAAATATGGACACTCTAAATGTAGCTGATTATCCAAAAGCACCAAACAGTATCAGACTAAATGATGGCGTAGGCAATTATTATCTTGGTTTATCTCAAAAAAAGGGATTGTCTAAACAAACAAAAGATAGTTTAGTAAGAAAGGCAATTGTGTATTATGAGAAAGCGCTTTCTTTTTTTCCAGAATTTGATAACGATTTGTCAAACTTAGCTGTATCCTATAATATTCTTGGTGATTTTGATAAAGCAGAATATTATTGGGATCGATTAAGAGAAGTATCACCTGAAAACCCAAAATTGGGCGATAAATATTTGGCTAATGTATATTTAAATAGAGGTATTAATACTAATCAAACGAAGAACTATGACTCTTCACTTATTTATCTTACAAAAGCTTTAAAATACGCATTACCACAACAAGATTCTGTAACAGCTAATTGTTATTATCATTTAGCAGGCATGTATTATTCTACTGCAAAATATAAGGAAGCTCATGATGCACTCGGTAAACTACTAGAATTACAGCCAACAAATAAAGCTGCTCAAATGGGTTACAAAAGCTGTGAAGATATTTTGAAAGCTGCCGCAACTCCTAAATAGCAAGGATGTAAAAAAACTTTTTTAAAATAATATTGTTTAACAAAATAACTATCAATATTATACGATATTGCGTTGTCAAAAATTAGTATTTAAAAACCAATATATATGTCTGAACAAACCTCTCCCAAAAAATCTCCTGTAAAAAAAATTGTTTTCATTTCTATTTTAATTGTAGGTGTGTTTTTTGGTTATAAAAAAATTTCTTACAGTTTATCTCACGAAACAACAGACAACGCTCAAGTTGAAACCCAAATCATACCAATACTTCCC
>CANGGD010000149.1 GCA_947453295.1 Chitinophagaceae bacterium
ATTTTACTTTGATTTAAATTACAACTCCATAAAAATATTGGCAGACAAAAAGCAAATAAATATTTCATTTGATTATCAATTGATTGAAAGACAAAATTAAGCCGACTAGATGTCTATTAAATAATATTTTTAAAAAAAGTGCGAAAAAATTATACTTTTTAAAATTTACATTCTATCTTACGCCTTCAAAGAGAGTAATATTCATCATGTTTTTTCATTTTGAATATCATTCCTTTCCCAATTATCCTTCGTTAAATCTCCAATTAATCTAATCTATCTCGTTAAAAACTGTTCAATAAAATATTGATCTTTATTAACTATTGTCCAATTTTTAACTATACAAAAATGAGGTTACTGGTTTTGTTTTTCTTGGTAATGAGTGTACTATCAGTAAATACTTTTGGCCAACGTAATTGTGGTTCTTTGGAATACCAAAAAAAGTTTGCACAACATGAAACCTACTCTACTTCAAAAAGCCCTATCACCGATAATATAGCTGCAAGAGATACCCTATCGGATGAAACAATCAATATTCCTGTTGTTATACATGTGCTATATAATCTAAATGAACAAAATATAAGTGATGCACAGATTCTTTCTCAGATTAATATTTTAAACGAAGATTATAATAGACTCAATGCAGATGCAACCAACACGCCTTCGGCTTTTCAAAAATATGCAGGTAAGTGTAACATTCATTTTTGCGTTGCAAAAGTTGATCCTCAAGGAAGACAAACAAAAGGCATTGTAAGAAAATATACCAGCAAGGTGTGTTTTTCTATGAATGACAATATGAAATTCGCAAATGCTGGCGGTGACGACGCTTGGGATTCCAAAAGATATTTAAATATTTGGGTTTGCAATTTGCAGTCAAATGTTTTAGGATACTCATCATTACCCAATGACAGAGCTGAATTAGACGGCGTAGTTATACAATACAATGCTTTTGGAAATACCGGATCATTAAGACCTCAGTTTAACAAAGGCAGGACCGCTACCCACGAAATTGGCCATTGGATGGGTTTGTTGCATATTTGGGGAGATAATACTTGTGGTAATGATTATGTTGACGATACGCCTCCACAAACTTATTATAATGGCAATTGTCCTAGTTTCCCTCATAAAAGTCAATGTTCAATAAACAACAATGGCGATATGTTTATGAATTTCATGGATTATACAAATGACGAATGCATGAATATCTTTACTAACGGACAGAAAAATAAAATGAGAAAATTATTTGCATTAAATGGTCCAAGAAATTCATTTCTACTATCAAATGTTTGTGATAGTTCTAATGCTAATAACATAGCAGGTCCATCAAGTAATGAAGCGGCTAATAAACCTGTTCAATCTGTAACTATATTTCCTAATCCATCTTCATCAACCATAAACATGATACCTGTTAATGGATATGATTTAAACAATAACACCGTTCATATTTTGGATGCCACAGGAAAAGTTTTAATCAATCAAAAAATATTTTCTTCAAACAGAAGCATAAATATTTCTTCACTAAAATCAGGATTGTACTTTTTAAAAATTGGATCAGGTTCTGATCAAAAAATGATTAAATTAATTAAAAATTAATGCTTGTTTTATTTGTTAAGTAAGATTTTACCTAGCCTATTAATTTCCAATTTATCAGAGGCAGTTAGTCCATTTATTTGTTTGCACTTTACCATTAAACCCAATGCAGTTTTGTGTTGTGGAAATTTTTCAAGAATTTGAAGTAAAACAATTTCAAACTCATTGTTATCCGTATTAGTATCAATTTTCCTAGTAACTACTTCAGACTTATATCTGGTTGGTTTCTTTTTTATGATTGCCTCTAGCGTTGCCAATTTACTAACTGAAATTAATTTAGATTGAGTAGCAAAAGTATGAAGACCTTCCATTTGTTTTTTACTTAAACCACCTTTATTACAATATTGTAAATGAAGACTATTGATAAAGAAATTATCTGGATTTTTATTTTTTAATGATTCTAAAATATTTAAAACAATATCAACAGTAGCCATTGTATAAATTTAATGCATTTGCAAAAAAATAACCCGAAAATATTTCGGGTTATAATAAAGTAAAAATTAAATTCAATTAAATATCAATTGCTTCACCATAAGCCGCAGCTGTAGCTTCCTTCAATCCTTCACTCATTGTAGGATGAGGATGAACCGCATTTAAGATTTCATGAGCGGTGGTTTCTAATTTCCTTGCAACAACTGCTCCAGCAATCATTTCAGTTACATTGTTTCCAATCATATGACAACCTAAAAACTCTCCGTATTTAGCATCATAAATAACTTTTACAAAACCATCTGTAGTACCACCCGCAACTGCTTTACCGCTGGCAATAAATGGAAATTTACCTACTTTGATTTCGTAACCAGCTTCTTTTGCTGCTTTTTCTGTATAACCAACTGATGCAATTTCTGGTGTAGTATATGTACAACCAGGAATATTATTATAATCTAAAGGATCAGGCTTATGACCACTTAAATGTTCAGCAGCATTAATCCCTTCTTTTGCAGCCACATGCGCTAAAGCTTGACCAGGTGTACAATCACCAATTGCATATAAACCAGCAACAGTGGTTTGTTGATAAGCATCAACAATGATTTTTCCTTTATCAGTTTTAACTCCTAATGATTCTAAACCAATATTTTCGATATTAGCTACAACTCCAACAGCACTTAATAAAATATCAGCTTCCAAAACAACTTCACCTGAAGCGGTTTTTACTGTGGCTTTAACGCCTGCACCTGAAGTATCAACTTTTGTTACTTCGCTACTTGTCATAATTGTAATGCCTTGCTTCTTAAATTGCTTTTCCATTTCTTTACTTATATCATCATCTTCAACTGGAACAATTTTTGGTAAAAACTCTACTATTGTAACTTGTGTACCCATACTATTATAGAAATAAGCGAACTCACTTCCAATGGCACCGCTACCACAAATAATCATGCTTTTTGGTTGAGTTGGTAAGCTCATTGCTTCTCTGTATCCAATTATTTTTTTACCATCAATAGGCATTGTTGGTAATTGTCTTGCTCTTCCTCCTGTTGCTAAAATAATGTTTGTAGCTTCTAGTATTTGCTTAGAATTATCTGAAGCTGTAACTTCTAATTTATTGGAAGCGATTAATTTACCATTTCCCATGATAACATCAATCTTGTTTTTCTTCATTAAAAACTGAATGCCTTTACTCATTTTATCTGCTACTCCTCTACTTCTTTTAATAACATTCACAAAATCAGCTGTTGCTTTATCAATGGTAATACCGTAATCAGCCGCATGTTTAGTATATTCATACACTTGAGCACTTTTTAAAAGCGCCTTTGTTGGGATACAACCCCAATTTAAACATATACCTCCCAAGCTTTCTCTTTCCACAATTGCAACTTTTTTACCAAGCTGACTTGCTCTGATTGCAGCAGGATATCCACCAGGACCACTTCCTAAAACGATTACATCGTATTTCATAATTTATTATTTTAAGATGATAGATTGCAAAATTAACTTGATTTATGTGATTGACCAAAGGATAATCTAAACTATTTTAAGTAAAAAACTATTTAATTCAAGAATATCTTATTTTTATTGAATGAAGATGAGTTTACTATTTATATGTTTTTTTTGTTTCATAAATAGTCATGCGCAAAAGATTGAGGCATGGAAAATAAATAAAATAAACGAATTTATTTCAACTCATGAAAATGACATTAATATTATCAATTTTTGGGCAACCTTTTGTAAACCTTGTGTGGAAGAATTACCCTATTTTATCAAACTATCTCAAAAGCCTAATGCTCAAAAAATAAATTTAATTTTGGTTAGCTTGGATACAAAAGCCGAATATCAAAAAAAAATCACCTCATTGATTAACAAACAACACTATATCTCTAATTTTAAATGGCTGGATGAAACAAATGCTGATTATTTTTGCCCAATCATTGATTCTAATTGGAGCGGTTCAATTCCCGCAACTCTTATCATCAATAAACAAAAAGGATTTAAAAAATTTATTGAATCTTCGTTAACTGAAGAAGAATTATCAAATTATATAAAA
>CANGGD010000150.1 GCA_947453295.1 Chitinophagaceae bacterium
AGTTTCACCAATATAAGGATCATTTATCTTGCCAATTACGTAGTTGTCTTTTGGTGTGATTTTAGTAGTATCATCAAATACTTCCTGATGTGTTTCTATTTCAAATGTATCGGCAAAAGTGTGAATATTATCTACTTCTGGGATTAATCCACCTCCAATTGAAGTTGTATCTAATTTTGTACAACCGAAGAAAATGCAACTCACTAAAACAAGAAAATAGCAGTAAGGTTTATACGTATGTTTGTGCACAATATTCTTTTTAATTTTCAAATGCAATCTATTTTGCAAGATCGTTATACAGTTGCAAATAGTCTGTTAAATCACTTTCTGCATCAAATTTTAAAACTTTTTTCCCTTTCACTTTTGAGAATTCTTCCACCAATTTCTTATCTACATTATCTGCCCCAAAGCTAATAGCATCTGCAAATTGAGCACCGCCTCTGAACATGGCTACATTGTTATTTTCTTTGAAATATTCTAACTCTTTTGGAGTGATTAAATCATTGATGGCAGCAATTTTCAAAAAGTCGGATCCTAACTTTTGCTTAAATGTTGTTTGACCTATGGTGAAAACAATTTTGCTGTTACTAAAAATCGGCTCTCTCTTATATGCATTCTTAATGAACATCGGAATCAACCCTGTCATCCAGCCACTACAATGTATTAAATCTGGCGGCCATCCAAATTTCTTCACAGTTTCTAATGCGCCTTTACAAAACAATACAGTTCTTAATCCATTATCATCATACCACTTTTCATTTTCGTCTGTAAAAATTGTTTTTCTTTTAAAGAAATCCTCATTATCTAAAAAATATACTTGCAATCTTGCATTGGGTAATGAAGCCACTTTAATAACTAAAGGATAATCATCGTTTTGAATGGTAACATTAATTCCGGATAATCGAACAACTTCATGTAATCGGTGTCTTCGCTCATTAATTGTACCAAATTTTGGCATGATACACCTAACTTCGAAATTATTATCATTAGATAAAACAGCTAACTTATTTATTATCTCTGCAAATTCTGTTAATTCCAAATAAGGAGACATTTCGTTTGCAATGAATAAAATTCTTTTCTTTGTAGACATTTGTAATTAATTAAATGGCGAATTTTTATCAATTTGCAAAATTACTAATAAAATGTCGAAATTAACTCAATTTAGAGGTCTTCAAATTATACACAGTCGATTATGATCATATTTAAAGAGGCGAAAAATATACATGAGTATATTCAATCAAAGAAAGAAAGCGGCTTGTCAATTGGGTTTGTGCCTACAATGGGTGCTCTTCACAAAGGGCATCTGTCACTTATAAATAAAAGCAAATCAGCTGAAACCCTTACTGTATGTAGCATTTTCGTGAATCCTACGCAATTTAATAACCCCGAAGACTTTCAAAAATACCCAATTACTATAGAAGAAGATATCAGACTACTAGAGATGAATGGCTGTGATATTTTGTTTTTGCCAAGCTATGCTGAAATTTATCCACATCATTTTTTGGCAAAAAATTATGAATTGGGAAAAATTGAAACATCACTAGAAGGCGCTTCCAGGCCTGGACATTTTCAAGGGGTGTGTATGGTAGTGGAAATACTTTTGAGTATAATTGATTGTGATACGCTTTATTTAGGGCAGAAGGATTTGCAACAATGCTTAATCATAAAAAAATTAATAGAACTAGAAAACATACATGCAAAGCTTGTGATTTCAGAAACGATTAGAGAAGAAAATGGATTAGCGATGAGTAGCAGAAACAAAAGATTAACGCTTGAGGAACAAAAAAAAGCAGGTGCTATTTATCAAGCTTTAAATTATATTAAACAAAATATACAACCTGGAACTTTAGATGAATTGAAATTTCATGCCACTAATTTAGTGACTGAAAATGGAATTGAAAAAGATTATCTTGAAATTACAAACCTGGACTTAATACCCATACAAAATTGGGATGGCATCAAAAAAATTGTCGTACTTACAGCAGTAACAATAAATGGTGTTAGGTTAATAGATAACATGATATTAAACTAATGATATCTTAACTAATTGAATTAAATTTATTTTTTTGCTCACTTAATATTGATGGCTATATGACTAAACGAATACTATCAATTTTACAATATGTATTTTTCTTATTCATAGGATTAGGATTAATTTGGTGGCAATTGCATTCAATGACTAACCAAGAAGAAACTGATTTTATTTCATCAATTAAGAATGCTAATTACTGGATGGTCATTCCAATAATAATCTTAAGTATCCTCATAAACATCAGTAGATCTATGAGATGGAAGATGATGATGAAGCCGCTTTCCTTTGAACCTTCTTTGAAAAATGTTTTTTCGGTATTAATGATTGGATATCTTATTAATGCTGCTGTGCCTAGATTAGGAGAAATTGTGAAATGCACCTTTTTGGCGAAATATGAAAAATTTCTATTTAATAAAATATTAGGTACTGTAATTGTTGAAAAATTATTTGACTTAACCTGTTATTTTATTTTTTTGGCAATCACCATTCTCATTCAAATAAATACCATTGGGGATTTTTTATGGCAAAAAATAATTCAACCTAATACATTCTCCTTTCAAAACTTTTCAATTAAAATAGTGATAGCAATTGCCATCTTTGTATGTATCGTATTTATTAAAAAATTGCTCCAAAAATATTTCCCGGAAAATAAATTATTTAGAAAATCAAAATTATTGTTTGTTGAAATGTATGAGGGTTTAAAAACAATAAAAAAAATCGAGCACAAAAAAATATTTTTTTACCATACCCTATTCATTTGGATTTTGTATTTGCTACAAATTTATTTTGCATTTTATGGCTTAGAAGAAACTAGCCACTTAAATATAAAAGTAGCATTCTCCGTTTTAAGCATCGTTACATTAGCCATGATTAGTACTCCTGGTGGTATTGGTTCTTTTCCATTATTTGTGATGCAAATTTTAATTTTATACAACATCCCCTCTCCAATTGGAAAAGCTTTTGGTTGGATGATGTGGGGAATTACTACTCTTCAAACAATTGTTTTAGGTTTAGTATCTTTAATTCTCATTCCCCTGATTAACAAACACAAATATGAAATCGGCACAGTTAAGCAAAAATAAAATCTATGCAATAGATGAACTGCTAAAAAAAGTAAACGCATGGAAATTATTGGGCAAAAAAATTGTATTCACAAATGGAGTGTTTGACTTATTACATGAAGGCCATATTTCATCGCTTCAAGAAGCCGCCTCTTATGGTGATATTTTAATCGTAGGTTTAAATGCTGATGCTTCTGTGAAAAAAATAAAAGGCCCTAATCGTCCTATCTATGCTGAAAATGCAAGAGCCACTTTATTAGCTGCCTTATTATGTACAGATGCAGTGGTTATTTTTGAAGAAAACACACCTGAAGAATTGATAAAATTGATACTGCCCGATATTTTGGTAAAAGGCGGTGATTATACAATTGATCAAATTGCAGGTGCCAAAGAAGTTTTAGAAAATGGAGGCAAAGTAATATTGGCCAGCATGATTCAAGGAATTTCGACCACTCAAAATATAGAAAACATAACAACCCATAAATAAGGTAACCCTTTTTCTATTTGCTTAGCAAATTAGATTTAAATTTCAATGTATCATTCGTAATTAATGATTTATTAATAGCATTTGTTTTTCAAATACTTTTTTATCCATTAATTTCACGATTAGTAAAAAAGATATTCCCTTGATAAAAAGAAAAACAATAGTTAGAGATATTAGCTGGCTTGGTTTTAATAGCCGTGTTTTACAGGAAGCATCAGACGAAAATAATCCTTTAAAAGAAAGGATAAAGTTTCTTGGGATATTTTCAAATAATCTTGATGAATTTTTTAGAGTTCGTGTAGCTACATTGAAAAGAATGATTCTGTTGGGTAAGAAAGCACACATGCATTTGGAAGCCGATCCGAAAAATATTTTAGAAATCATACAAGATGAAGTATTAAAACTCCAATCGATATTTGAAAAAACTTGGAATGAAATTTTGAGAGATTTAAAAAAACAAAAGATTTTTATTCTCAATGAACATCAAATTAAT
>CANGGD010000151.1 GCA_947453295.1 Chitinophagaceae bacterium
ATCATGATTAAGTTGTTGTTTTTATGAAGGCATCAAAATTGTTGAAGCCAATTGTTTTGTTAGTTGTAAATCCTTCTGCATATTCTACTCCAATTCTTTTTCCCAATATGCCATTTTGGTTTGTTAAATGTTGAATAAAAGATGGTTTTGAAATATATGTTTCGGGGCCTTCAAACTCTATGTTATGAAATTGTGTTTTATATGCTTTTATAGATTGAATCTTTACATCAATAACATCAGAAATATCAATCACAAAATTGGGCTCTATAAATCTATCTTGAATATAATGAAAGACGTATTTTGGTCTCCAAGGTTCTTGTATACTGTTGTCATGTAAAGTTTCGATTTTTAGTAATCCTGAAAGGAAGCACGCATCTTCTACTAAATTAGATCCCTTGCCATGATCTGGATGCCTGTCATGTATTGCATTACACAATACCACCTCTGGTCTATATTTTCTAATAACTTGAATCACTTTTAGAATTGAATTTTTATTATTGCTAATAAAACCATCATCAAGTAATAAATTTTCTCTGATATCAAGACCAAGAATTTTTGCTGCATCTAATGCTTCTTGATTTCTGGTTTCTATAGTTCCTCTAGTTCCTAATTCACCTTGAGTTAAATCTACGATTCCTACTTTTTTCCCATTTCTTTTTTCTACTAATAATGTACCAGAACAACTTAGTTCAACATCATCAGGATGAGCGCCGAAAGCAAGGATATCTAGTTTCATAAAAAAATCTGATTCTAGCATGCAATATAATTCAATTGAAGTACAAATTCTCAATTGTGGAATAGAAGTGAGTTAAAAAAGGGGTAAATACTTTACAAATTTTGAGATTTGGCAATCTCAGGATAACCATATAGGCGTTGAACTTCCAACACTATTCGTTCAATAACCAAGTCGTCATTTGAAGGATCATAAGGTTGCTTTAAGCTACTACTAAAAAAGAATGCAACTGTTTGGTATAGTCTTGCAGTTAAGCCTCCTTTGTATTCCTTGATGATATCATAACAATTATTTCCTGTTTCTCTGTTTATTAATTTCATCAAAACCTTTCCTTGATAAATCGATAAATTGGTAAGTGGGGTGGTGAATTCTCTTTTTAAATCTTTTTCTCTGGAATTGATGATTTTTCTTCGAGTACTGTTTTCTTCAACACCAATTAACTTGGCATTAATTTCATTCAAAATCACTCCAGCTTTTCTTGCGTAAGGATAGGTTACATAAACAGCATTTTTTAATCTGTTGTATTTTGCAATAGCTTCCTTTTGCGCTTCAGTAAGTTTTGAATAAACGTAAATATTTGAAAGTATAGAAGAAGGAATAGTATCGCCATTATACAGAATAGCCTCCATCTGAATAGTGTCTCTATTTTTTTGTTGACTAAACGCAAATTGATTAAAGACTATCAACATAAAACAAAAACAAAATCCGATTTTATTTTTTTTATTGATTTGCATGACTAAGTAAATTTAGATTATATAAACCAATATTTATACAAAAAACTTAGAGAAGTAACCGACCCTTTTTGTTAAAACAAAAAATTAATTGGCAAATAAAAACATATAAATTAAACCCGAAGCTAATATTATGAACACTAAAGCATTTATCCAGTAAGATGTTTTTATTCTTTGTAAAATACTCAAGATTATGCCAAGGGCCATTACGATTAATCCTAACCAAACAAGGTTGATGTAAGGAAAAACATAAGATTTCACCGCAATGAAATCTATTAAACTTTCCGACTCTTTTATTCCAATTTTAATTTTATGGTTTTCCGATATTCCTGAAAATTGAACAAATAGATTCTGGGCGTATACGGTATCGTCAATTTGAACCAATCCTATACTATCTGCAATTATTATTGGTCGAGCAGGATAATGCATGCTATCTCGGCTAACAAATGTGATATCGGCCATCAATGCAACTTTGTTTTTAGTTGGATGATATCTCTCATTGTTAGGATCTTTTTCAACTTTATTTAATATGAAGTATCCGTTTTTGTAGAATCCTTTTTCTCCTTCTCCTATCTCTGTTACATTGAAGTGTGATGTATCATCTGTTTTTTCATTATTTAATGCAAATGAGATATAAGTAAAAATATCTTTGTCCCAGTAGTTTTTGATATCCGGATTACTGCTCATGTTGTTATCCTTCATTAAATAAACATCAGGAGATAATAAGAATGATTCGTTTATTTTCGATTTGTTTTTTCTTACAAAACTTAATTCATAAAATTTTCTTCCTTTTTCATTACCTAAAGAGTCTTTTTGATAAGTAACTTCATAATCGCCCATTTTTGTTGGCACTTGTCTAATTAGTGTCAAATTTTCTGTTGGGTCATCTTTCTTTTTTGTCATAGGATCTTCACTACTTGGAAGATTAATGCCATTGATGCTGCTATTGCTAATGATTTGTTTGTTACTGCTGGAGAAAAGCATTCCTACAATCATCAACGCAAATCCGGCATGTGCAATAGAGCCACCTGCTGCTTTGAAATTGTTTTTCAATACCAGCGAGATGTATAATGTGTTTGCAACAACAGAATAGAACATGAAAAAGAATGCAATATAAATTGCAACAAGAAACCCAATACCATGTTTTTGATACGTAAACGGGTAAGTGATAAAAATGATTGATGAGACTACAATAGAAATAATTATAGGATATAAAATCTTTTGTTTGAGATATGATTTGGGCGTTTTTTGATATTTTAGGTATTGCGAAATAGCAGTTAGAAAACCTATAATGATTGCAACGATAATCATTACTTTATTATAAATAAATTCTGGATCTTCTGGCATTGCTAAAGGGCCATTGTGTAAATAAATTATGAGCTTGTTAAGTAAAGGAGTTTTGCTATAAACTGGAATTGAAGTAATAAGAATAATAAATAGTGCAGAAAGAAATAAAATAAAGGATCCGATAATCATAAAAAATTCTCTCGAGCTAGTGGCTTCTTCAGTTTTTATAGTTGGAATATTTTTCAGATTGATAAAATACATCACCAACATTGGAATAGCAAAAGCCAAAACAAATAACCCAATCATTATGTTAATTGTCTTTCCTGCTTCTGTAAAAGCATGAACAGATGTATCTCCTAAAATTCCGGTACGGGTTAAGAAGGTAGAATAAAGTATAAAAACAAAGCTAAGTATTGAGAATAAAAAACTTGCTCGGAGCGAGCGGCCAGTTGATTTAAATATCAGCATCGTGTGAATTCCTGCAATTAAAATCAACCATGGTACAAGTGAAGCATTTTCTACAGGATCCCATGCCCAATAGCCTCCAAAGCTTAAAGATTCATAAGCCCATTTTCCTCCCATCATTATACCCACACCTAATACACATGAACTGAATAAAGCCCATGGAAATAATGGCTTAACCCATTCAGTATATTTTTTTGTTTGTATTCCTGCATAGGCATATGCAAATGGAATTATTGTTGAAGCGAATCCTAAAAACAAAATAGGAGGGTGAATGACCATCCAATAATTTCTTAATAAAACATTTAATCCAATCCCATCTTTTAAAAAATTTAAATAGTTGGGTTGTGAAAATATTGGGGCCGGAATTTCATTTCTGGTTAAAGTAAACGGACTATTCCCAATCTTAATACTACCGAAATAAATTCCTAATATCATCAACATTAAAAAAAACTGAGCTAAGCTTATTATAGTCATTACTGGAGCTTTCCAGTTAAGATGATGATCTTGTTTTTTATTATTAATTATGATTAAACCTAGTATACAATGCCAAATTGACCAAAGTAAAAAACTTCCTTCCTGTCCCTCCCAAATACAAGCCAGTAAATATTTGTATTCAAGTTCTTTGGAAGCATGCTTGTATACATACATGTATTCAAAGTAATGATGAGAGCAGATGTAAAAAATAGTACAAAAAATAGAAAGTATGCTTATGGCTTGTACATAAAACGAGATCGTTGCTAATTGGAGCCATTTATTTTTTTGTATTAAATCATTGTTGTTGGAAGCACTGAAA
>CANGGD010000152.1 GCA_947453295.1 Chitinophagaceae bacterium
TATGATTATGCCTAACCATAAAAATGGTTGTATTTACATATTGCGAAAGCATTTGCGCATCCGTTACCGGCCCAATTGGAGCAGTATCAATTATTACATAATCAAACTTTTGTTTTAACAACTCAATCAATTCACCAAAATTTGGCTTACCAATTAATTCTGTTGGGTTGGGGGGAATAGGCCCTGCCGATACTAAAAATAAATTTTCAAAATCAGTGGGCTTTATTATTTCTTCTAAATTTGACTTCCCTACCAAATAGCTAGATATGCCCGGCTCTCTTTTTACATGTAACAACTTGCTTAATTTGGGCTTTCTTAAATCCATCTCCATCAAAGCTACTTTCTTGCCAGTTAATGTGATACTAATTGCAAGGTTCACCGCAACGAAACTTTTCCCCTCTCCGGAAATACTCGAAGTAACAAGCAAAACTTTTTCTTTGTCATTGAATCCCATAAAGCTGAGATTAGTTCTTAATGTTCTGAATTGCTCTGCAATTACAGTTCTCTTTCCATCTCTTATTGCTATTGTTTCATCCGTTTTTGCCTGAACCACTTCCGCCACAATAGGAACGCTTGTTTGCTTTTCAACTTCGCTTCTGAACATTATTTTGTTGTTCAACTGCTCATACAATTGTATATATAAAATAAATATAATCAAACCAATTAAAAAACCTGCCCAATAAAAATTCTTTGCTATAGGACTTATAGGTCCGTATGAATTAGGATTTTCTAATACTCTTAAATCAGCGCTTGTTGCAACAGATGATAATGCAGTCTCCTCTCTCTTTTGTAACAAGAAATTATAAATATCATTTTTTATAGCCCTTTGTCTACTAATTTCTAAAAGCTCTCTTTCCTTTTGTGGTATTGATGCATACAAGTTCTTATTAGAAGCAATCTCTTGATTAAGAATTCTTCTTTGTGTTGAATAATTTGATTTGATGTTTCTGATGCTTTCCTTTATATCTGATTTTATTCTTTCTATTTTATCTTGTTGAACCAACACTACTTCACTTTTTATACCAGATACAGACTGGATTTTATCCAAATCAAATTCCGATTCATATAAATTTTCAATTAGCTTTTGCAAAGTAGGGTCGTCTAATAAAATTAAAGATGGGACAGTTCCTTTGTTTCTACCTTTAAGATCTACATATTTTTCAACATCGTTTAATATCTCCAATTGAAGAGATAAAACACTTTCCTTCTTATCTAAATCCCTTACATTATTAAAATATTCAGCCCCTTGATTGCTTATATCAATTAATTCATTTTTTGATTTATATTGTTCAATATTTTTTTCAACACTATCCAACTGACCCGTTAGATTCCCTAAACGCTCTTCTATAAAAGCAAGCGTTTTCACAGCCATTTGATTTTTATCTTCTATGCTTGCCGAATTATAAACCTTGAAGAGTTTACTTAAAATATCTATCCCTTTTTCAGGTGTAGGCGTTTCTATTTTTATATCGATTACTGTTGAAGCATATGACAATGGCGCTGCTTTTATAGAACCAATTATCGAACCACTTGTAGCATTAATTGAATTAAATACAACAAAGTAATTTTTACCTTTCGCTAATTTATTATAATTGTTATTTGGACAAACTTTGTATTCTGTATTTTCAATCATCACTGTTCCATAAAACGGGATTTTCTTACCAACTATTTCAATATAATTTTTCCCCCAATCAATAGTAAATTCATGCCTTCCACCATAATTGATACTGTCTTTGTTTAATGCTATAAATTTTAAAGGGGAATTATTTGCATACAACTCTTCTGTTTGAAATTTACCTTCATTATATACTGATGCATATAAATCCAGCGACTTTACTACTTCATTTATTAAAGAAGTAGATTTCAAAACAATAATTTCATTCTCTACAGTTTTCTTCTCCGTGAAAATATTCATCGCATCTAAAACCTTAGTATCTCCACCACTTTTTTGTGGATCTTTCAACAAAGCTTTTGCTGATGCAACATAAATTCTTGTTTGTGTTCTTAAATATAAAGTAGCAATGGATAAAGAGATAACGCAAGAAATTAATAGAATTGGCCAATAAGGTAAATACCTATATACAATTTGCTCAATAATATTATCGTTTGACTTAACCTTAAATGCTTGTTCCTCACTCATAAAATTTGCCTTGTTATCATTTTTTTATCAAATTAATTATCAACACCAATAAAGAAGTTGCTGTTGTAACAATTGATAAGTTATTTTGAAATTCTTGTTTCTTCTTGTCATTTTTTATTTTTATATAGTCGGTTCCTACATACACAATATCATTGGGCTTTAAATAATACCAACTCGAATTGAATATGGAATGATTTTGTAAATTAATGTGCTTAACATTCTTTACTCCTTCTTCATCTCTAATTACAATTACATCTGAGGTGGATGCATTTTCTTTCAGATCGCCACTTAACACCAAAGCGTCTAATATTGAAATCTTTTCTTCATTTAAATAAAAAACCTGTGGATTGTTAACATTGCCCATAATAGTTAACTTCCTGTTTAGGTATTTAACACTGACTATGGGCTCTTTTAAATAAGGAGTTAATAAGTTCTCGATTTTATACTTTAATTCTTTTCTGGTTAATCCTACAACTGCAATTTTCCCAATCATGTGCATGGTAATCTCGCCATTGTTATTTATGGGATAGCCTAACTCTGTAGTTACCGTTCCATTAGTACCTGTGGTTACATTTACATTTGTATTAAATCTATCATCCAACTCTCTACTTAAACTGCTTACTGTAATTCCTAAAACATCTTGAGCTAAAATCTTTGAATCTAACTCATCACTGACATATTTCTGTATTGTAGTATCCTTGGTTAAGGTTTTAAAATAGGAAGTGTTATAAACTGTTTTACAAGAAGAAAAAAATACTAATAAATTAATGATTAAGACTAATGAAAAAAAACGGCTTTTAGATATGATAATTCGCTGATTCTTAAGTATGAGATTTGTCATAGAATATAGAATGCAATTGCTGCATTTTTTACTTTAGTTTATCAACAAATTTCGTATAAATATGTTAGATAGCAAATTTTTAATTAGCTAATTAATACTACTAAAAAAGGGTCGATAATCGACCCTTTTTTAGTATAAACATTTAAAAATATTCTAAAGCTTTTCAGTGTTATTTTTTGATTTCAGCTTTCTTGCGCCAATACCTATACCAGCAGCAATAAGTAAAGTAACACCTCCATCAATTGGACAAGTAGGATCATCTGGATTACATCCTGGATCTGGAGGCTGAGCCATTGATACACTTTGAATTAATATAGTGAAAAATACAAATATTATAGTATAAATCAAAAATCTTCTTGTTTTGTTCATGTCTTTTCTTCTATTCCGTAAAAATAATGAGTTTTTTTTAATTACAAAACTAATTTTATAACTGATTTTAAATTATTTGCATTAGAAACCTCTAGTGTATAATTTCCATTTAAAATCTTTTTGTCTAGATGTATAGTATAATCAACACTTCCACCAACATGATTGATTGATTTCGTATATACTATTTGGCCATTATTCGCAATCATTTTTAAATTAATGGTTGACTTTTCTACGTTAGATATTTTAATTGTTACATTTCTGTCAGATTTTACTGGATTTGGATATGCGCTAACTATTGGCATGTGTTCTGTAGACACTTTAACTACCCTACTATAAGTATACGCTGCATTTTTATCTATTGCTTTTACCCTATAATAACTAACCGTTCCAAATGGATTTTCATCTGCTAACTGATATTGATTCATTCCTGTTGCTTTCAGTGTTGCAAATGATGTAAAATTCTTTCCATCACTTGAATGTTCAATTAGATATTGATCAATATTTATTTCATTTTCTACAGCCCATAATACAGCAACATGATTATCTTTTTTTGTTGCCTGAATACTTACAAAACTTACAGGTAATGGCTTGTTGCTTTCAAACAAAATAGCAAACCTGTTACTTGCATAACTAGCA
>CANGGD010000153.1 GCA_947453295.1 Chitinophagaceae bacterium
AGTGATGTTGATTTTGATAAATGGAATTTTAATGTGTATGATGATCTAGATTTAAAGTTGGCAGGTGCTGTAAAATATAAATTTTCAGTCGGCGGTTTTTTAAATAAGCAAGCAATTTATTTTCAAGATTATAAACATTTTAATGGTAATAGTATTGGTGTCTCCGCTTCGATGAACGATTTCAATTTAATTAAATCTTATCAGTATTCTACTGCAACTAATTTTTATTCCGAAGCACATATAGAACATCATTTCAACGGATTAATTACCAATAAAATTCCTGTAATAAAAAATTTAAAATGGAATTTGGTAACTGGTCTCAATGCATTTTATATCAATAACAGTAATCAATATGCGGAAATATCTGTAGGATTGGAAAATATTTTTAAAATATTTAGAGTTGATTTTGTCTCATCATTCGATCATCAACGATTTGTGAAATCCTCTATAGTAATAGGTTTAGGAGGGGCTTTGGGCTCTAGCGTATCTAATGTTAATGATGCTGGTAACAATAATTCTATTTTGAATTTCTAAAAACTTTGCCGATTTTTACATCGATAATTTGGTTTGCCCTGCAAGCATCCAATCTTTTAAAAGATTTTCCAACATAGGAATCAAATTTGAAGCATATGACTATTTTACACAATCGTGTTTCACAAGCCGAATTAAAAAAGCGCTTGTATGAAGAGAATGAATTTAGAATCACTATTTCATTTTATCAGTATTTTTTTATTGAACAACCTGCATTATTCAGAGATGAATTGTACAAAGGCTTGTATAATTTAAAAGGCTTTGGAAGAATTTATGTTGCGTCTGAAGGCATCAATGCTCAGATAAGCGTTCCCGAAAGTCAATATGAAAATTTTAAATTATTTCTTGATGGATACGAACACCTCAAAGGAATAAGGCTCAACATTGCAGTTGATAATGATGGGAAATCTTTTTGGGTGTTGAAAATAAAATGCAGAGAGAAAATTGTGGCAGATGGAATTACTGATCCCGATTTCAATATGATAAACAAGGGTAAATATGTGAATGCAGAAGAATTTAATAAACTCTCTACAGATCCAGATACGGTAATTGTAGACATGAGAAATCATTATGAATATGAGGTAGGGCATTTTGAAAATGCAATTGAAGTGCCAAGTGATACTTTTAGAGAGCAGTTGCCTATGGCTGCGGAGATGCTACAAGAAAAAAAAGACAAAAACATCATCATGTATTGCACGGGTGGTATTAGATGTGAAAAGGCGAGTGCTTATATGTTGCATCGCGGGTTTAAGAATGTGTTTCATCTCGAAGGGGGGATTATCAATTATGCAAACAAAGTAAAAGAAGAAAAATTATCCAATAAATTTCATGGTAAAAATTTTGTTTTTGATGATAGACTAGGAGAGCGTATAACAGAAGAAATCATTGCAAAATGTCATCAATGTAATGAACCAGCTGATGATCACACAAATTGTAAAAATGAAGGCTGTCATTTGTTATTTATTCAATGCAAAAAATGTGCGGAGAAATTTGAAGGCTGTTGTAGTCAAGCATGTAAAGACATCATTCAATTGCCTGAAGAAGATCAAAAAATAATTAGAAAAGGAATTGATAAAGGAAGAATGGTATTTAATAAATCCAAACAAAGATTAAGACCTCGACTAAACGAAGATTAATGTTGTGTAGCAATTTCTTCCCAAAGATGTTGAATGAGTCCATCCGCTAGTCCAATTTTTGGAACATAAATTTCAGTTGAGCCAGCCCATCTCATTGCGTTTAAATATATGAATAGGGCAGGTACTATTACATCCGCACGGTCTTCGCGTAAACCATATTTTTCTATTCTTTCAGCAATATTGAAGGAGTTTAATTCTTTATAATAATCTCTCAATAAATCTATGTGAATAGGTTTACCATCTTTTTTCTTAGTCATTGAAAAAACTTTATTGATATTGCCTCCACTACCGATTGCCATTACCTCTTTTTGATTTTTACAGGCTTGCTTAATATCATATTTCATAAGATCCCATTCTGTTTCAACCACCATCGACTTCAACAATCTAATCGTACCAATATTATATGACTTTTTAAAAGTAAGCTTTCCATTTCCAAAAATTGAAATTTCTGTACTTCCTCCGCCCACATCAATATACATATAGCTATGATCTTTGTCCATGTTTTCAGCTATATGATTTTCATACACCAAATTAGCTTCCATCTCTCCGGAAATAACTTCAATATCTATGGCCGTTTCTTTTTTAACTAAAGCGATTATTTTGGAGGCATTCTTTGCATCTCTCATTGCTGAAGTGGCACAAGCTTTTACAGATTCAACTTTATAGGCATTAAGCAAATGTCTGAATCCCTTCATTGTTTCTAATAGCATTTCTATCTTAACATCAGAAACGATATTTTTTTCAAAAACGTCAAAACCCAATCTAAGTGGAACACGAAAGAGATTAAGCTTATTGAATTTCACTTCACCATTATCTTTTTCAATCACTTCGGTAATTAATAACCTGGCGGCATTACTACCAATATCTATAGCTGCAAGTATCAAGTATATATTTTTTTAGTAACAAAGTTATTGAGTTTGATGCGACAAGTAATCATATATT
Source organism: Chitinophagaceae bacterium (assembly GCA_947453295.1). Classification (GTDB taxonomy): domain Bacteria; phylum Bacteroidota; class Bacteroidia; order Chitinophagales; family Chitinophagaceae; genus Ferruginibacter. The sequence continues at coordinate 2,610 of CANGGD010000153.1, forward strand.
TCTTCCTGCGAACGAATTTTTTTCATGTTGCGAGGATTTACATATATGTTATTCTGCTCATTGTTTAAAATGCGGGCTTTTACGTTGTCATGCAATTGAATATTTAATAAATCTATTAATTGCTTTTTTAAAATTTCGTCATTAATCGGACAAGCAACTTCAATTCTATGATCAATATTTCTTATCATCCAATCTGCTGATGAAATATAAACCAGTTCATTTCCATTATTATTAAATATCATTACTCTTGCATGTTCAAGATATTCATCAACAATACTAACGGCTTGGATTGGTATTTTGAAAAGTTGATTTTCAGTATACATGCAACAAATACCTCTAATGATTAATTTTATTTCTACACCTGCTTTGGCGGCTTCGTCTAGTTTTAAAATTAGTGCTTCATCACTTAAAGAGTTTAATTTTAAAATGATTGAAGCTTTGTTTTTTTGTTTGGCAAATTTTATTTCTTTACTGATTAAATTCAGTAATTGATTTCTCATGGAGATGGGGCTTACTAAAAGTTTTTTGCATGCCAGTAAGTTCGAGATATTACTCTTTGGATGTTCAAGATATTTAAAAACTTTATTAACATCAGCCATTATAGTTCTATCGGAGGTCAATAAACAATGATCTCCATATGTATCAGCTGTTTTCTCATTCAAATTCCCAGTGCTGATAAAACCGTAGTGAATGGTTTTATTATTTATTCTTTTTTTAATCAGACAAATTTTTGCGTGAACTTTCATCCCAGGAACACCAATTAAAACAATTACACCTGCTTCTTCCAATTCTTTTTTCCAAACTAGATTTGCCTCTTCATCAAATCTTGCTCTTAACTCAATTACAACTGTAACTGATTTTCCGTTTCTAACGGCATTGGTTAATGCATTGATAATTTTAGATCGTGATGCTAATCTGTAACAGGTTACTTTAATGCTTATAACATCTGGATCAATTGCTGCTTCACGCATTAAATCAATCACGCTGTTGTAAGAATGATATGGAAAATGGAGTAAGATGTCTTTTTTTAATATCACATCCGTTACACTTGTGGCATTAATTAAAGCAGGATGGGTAAATGGTTTCTTTCGAATGCTCTTATGATTAAAAACCGATTCTGGAAAATTAATAAAATCTTTGAAATTGTGAATGCGTCCTCCAGGAATCAAATTATCGTTATGAGACAAGCCAAGTCTTTTGATAAGATAAGTAAGCAAGTTGTGTGGAATGTCTTTGTCAAATACCAGTCTTACGGGTTTTCCGATTTTTCTGTTTTTTATACCTTTTTCAATTTTCTGAATGAAGGAAGTAGAAACATCATTATCAATATCAATTTCTGCATCTCTAGTAACCTTAATGGCGTGAGCGGTAAAACT
>CANGGD010000154.1 GCA_947453295.1 Chitinophagaceae bacterium
CTACATTTGTAACCGGGATTTTTTATTAATATAAAGTTTGATTTTATAAAGAGAGAAGTTGATAGGAATTTGAGTGGTTTATGTTAATTCAAACTTCTAAAATCAACTGGTACTAATTTGCTAACTCCAGCTTCTTGCATGGTAACTCCATAAATTACATCTACAGCACTCATTGTCATTTTATTATGTGTTACAATGATAAATTGAGAATTTTCACTGAACTGTTTTATCATGTTTGTGAACTTGCCCACATTGGCGTCATCTAAAGGAGCATCAACCTCATCTAGAATACAGAATGGAGCGGGTTTAATTAAGTAGATAGCAAATAATAAAGCTGTAGCAGTTAAAGTTTTCTCTCCTCCACTTAATTGACCAATACTACTTGGTCTTTTTCCTTTAGGTTTGGCAACAATATCAATACCTGTTTCAGCTAAATTATCCGGATCAACTAAAACCATATCAGCTGTATCTTCTTCAGTAAAAAGGGCTTTAAATACTTTTTGGAAATTTTCTCTTGTTTTATTGAAAGTGTCTAAAAATTGTTGATTCGCAGTAGCTTCAACTTCTTGAATAGTTTGCATTAAACTATCTTTAGCTGTAACAAGATCATTTTTTTGTTCTAGGATAAACTCATACCTTTTTTTCATTTCAGTGTACGCCTCAATTGCTGTTGGATTAACTTCTCCAATGTTTTCAAGTCGCTTCTTCATTTTTTCATTTCTATCCTTCAAATCATCTAAAGATATCTCAGTTGTTCTAGGTTCATCAATAATAGTGTCTAAATCTACTTTAAATTCAACATTTAATCTTTCCTTCATGCCAGCTAGTTGAAGTTTAAGATCAGTAAGTCTGTCTTTAATTTCATTTAATAGATGATCAATGCCTTCTTTAGACTTTTGTTTAATCCTCAATTCACTTTCTTTTTCATTGAGTATATTTCTGATGTTGTAATACTCTTGATCAGCAAGATTTAATGCCTTCTCATCAGATTCTTTGTTTTGAAGAATGGAAATTAATTCATCTTCAGTTTGTTTAAACTCTAAAGCTGTTTGCTCAATATTTGTAACAGACTCATTTAATTGAATATTACTGGTATCTACTTGTTTAATTAATTCAGTTAATTGATTGTTTTTAAACTCTAACTCTTGATGCAATGAAGCTATTTTACTTTGTTGCTTAGTAGCATCAATGTTACCAGAATTATATAAACTATTTGCAGTATTATATTCAGCTTCTGCTGCTTGATAATCTGTTTCAATTAATTGTACTTTTTGCTGAATATCTAACAATGATTTATTTAAATTATCTAAATCAATTCTTGTTTTAGCAATGGCATCTTGATTATTATTCAGTTGCACTTGTAAATCATCTAATCTTTTTGTTGCATTTATATCCTGATGATTTAAATTTTCAATTTTATTCTGTAATGCAAATGCTTGGTTAATTAATTGATTGATTTCTTGTTCAGTTTGCTTAATTGCATTTTCTTTTAACTGAGTATTAAATGCAATAACCTCATTATGTTTGTTTTGAATTTGAGATTTGAGATCAGTAACTATTTTTTCTTGTGAGGAAATTTCTTTGATTAGTTTTTCAAGGTTTTTAGCTCTACCGATTTTTTTCCCTTCAAAAAGTCCAACACTACCACCTGTTAAATGAAATTTACCTTTTACTAATTTTCCTGATTTCTCTAGGATAATGGCATTTTCATTTCCATTTAATGCTTCTTCGTTTTCAGCAATAAAAACATTGCCTAATAAGTATTGAGCTAACTGATTATACTTTGAATCAATCTCAATTACATCGAGGGATTTTAAAGTATGATTGGGCTGTTTAAAATTCTCAATGTTTGTAAATTTGTCTAACATGAAAAAGTTAGCCTTGCCTTTTTTATTATCATCTAATAAATGAACAGCTTGTAATCCTTCTTCTAAATTATTTACAACATAGTAGTTTAAATATGGTTCTAGTATATTTTCGACTGCAGTTCTATATTCTTCTTTAACGTAAATAATATCAGATAATAATGGAGCATTATGGTTCCAATTGTTATTCTTATGAAGAAATTTAACGCTTTCTGGGTATCCTTCTAATGAATCAACTAAGCTTTTTAATAAATCATGTTCATTTTTCTTTGAATCAAATTTTCTGTTTTCATCTGCTAGTTGATTTCTAAGTGTTTCTAATACACTTTGGGTTTGAAAAATTTGATCTTTAGTAAATTCGTGATCATTTTTCAATTGTGCTAATGACTGTTGAGCTTGAGTTAGATTTTCATCTTTTATTTTCTTGTCTGCCTCGAAATTCTTTATTTGTTCATTTCTATTTTGTTTCTCATCAGTTATTTGCTGAATAGCTCTTTGTAAATTTTGTATAGATGTATCCGCTACTGCCACTAGCTTTTCAGCATCAAATTGATTTCTTTGAATGATTTGATTTTCTTTTCTAAGAGAATCTACAGCTAGTCTTTGATCATCAAATAATTTTCGTTTTTCTTCTACATTTATTTTTAATTGCTGTAAATTATTTTCAATCTCATTGTATTTAATTTCTTCTTCTTGAATTTGTTTTGATGTAAATTGAATGCTTTCTTCTAGTCCATTTTTTTGACCAGAAGCCTTTGAAAGAAATTCATCTAATCCGGTTTTTCTTTCTTTAAGATGGATTAATTTTTGTGCAGTTAAACTTTTTTCATTTTCCTTACTTCTAACTTTATCTAACAACTCATTAAAAGATTGTTGCATTTTTTGTAATGCTTTTTCTCTTTCAATAAATCCTAATTTTTCGTTTTCTAAAGCAGCTTCTTCTTTTGCAATAGAAGTTTCTAATTCAATTCTTTTATCAACTTCATCTTGTTGCTGTTGATTGAGATCTTTGTAGGTAATATTGAATCCCTCTAATGCAGCTTTCGCAAGTTCAATGCTAATTTCTTTGTATTCTTTTTTAATTTCAAAATATTTCTCGGCTTTCTTAGCTTGATTTTCTAATGATTTCAATTGATTATTGATTTCAAAAAGTAAATCTTCAATTCTTGCCAAATCTTGTTCAGTGGCGTCTAGCTTTAATTTAGCTTCTTTTTTTCTTGTTTTATAAATGGTAATCCCAGCTGCTTGTTCAAGCATTTTTCTTCTGCTGTTCTCTTTGTCTTTGATGATATCATCTACCATTCCTAATTCTATGATGGCATAACTATCTGTGCTAACTCCAGTATCCATAAATAAATTATGAATATCTTTTAGCCTGCAGCTAACATCATTTAATCTGTATTCACTCTCTCCGCTTTTATAATACTTTCTAGTAATTGTAACCGTGCTAAATTCTGTTGGTAAAAGATTTTTTGTGTTTTCAAAAGTTAAACTAACTTCTGCTAAACCACTTGCACTTCTCGTTTTACTGCCATTAAAAACTAAACTTTCAAGATTTTCACTTCTTAAATTACTAATTTTATGCTCCCCTATTACCCAACGAATACTATCAATAATATTACTTTTTCCACAGCCATTAGGACCAATAACACCTGTAATACCTTCGTCAAAATTGAGAACGGTTTTATCGGCAAAGCTTTTAAATCCTTTTATTTCTAAACTCTTTAATCTCACTTTATCTTTATTTTACATTTAAAATTAATCAATTCAACTTTTTCTTAAGTAGAATAGTAAATATAGAAAATTGGTTTCGATTTGAAATCTGTAATCGTTATTATTTATCAATAATTATTAACATTAATTGTGTTTTTCCACAGGTTTTACACATAACATTTATATTAAAAAATCTATAATTCGATATACTTATCGATTATTCTAGAATATCATGTTTACTTTTGAAAAAAATTCAAAAAAATGAAATTTCAAATACTTTCCATTTTAATGTGTATTTCTGTTTACAGTTTTGCTCAACAAAAAACATATACGAAAGCAATTATATATACTACCACCAATATTATTGCTCCTGAAGATGAAAATTTTGATAGCAATAC
>CANGGD010000155.1 GCA_947453295.1 Chitinophagaceae bacterium
CGATAGTAGGAACTATAAACACTTCAAGGTTCACAGCAAAAGCAGTGACAAACGCAACAGGCTATGTATGGACAATACCAACTACGGCAGTGATTGATAGTCCTGCGGCACCATTAGCAGCTAACGGCTTGAATATTAAAGTTAGATTCCCTGCGGCAGGTGCGAATGACAGTGTGTATGTTCAGGCAATTGGAGCGGGTGGATGTGCTGGAGCGAAGAAGGTGTTGAAGTTGACAACAACAGGTTGTGTAACACCAGTTTTTGCAAAAAATATTAATAATTCATCAAAAGCAATAATAAGAAAAGAAACATTCGTCTTCAATAAATCAAATAAAAAAAACACTAGAAAATAAAGATTGCATCGAGTAACTTTATTTTTTATAAAATTATTAATTCAAAAAATTAAATGCGACATAAATATTTCATCTATTTCTTTTATACATTTTTATTGCTCTTACCTTTCAATTATTCACATTCACAAACGCTTGATTCTAGTTTAACATCAGTATCAGATTCTGCAATAATTAGTAATGATTATGTTTTAGTAAATAAAAACAAAACTGTTTTTAATGCACCAAATGCTACAATAGGAACGAGAGTAATCGTAGCATTATCAAATACAAACATCAAAACAAAAAAAGGAAAAATTGTTTTAAATCGTGGTCAAATTGAAGTATTTCATTCGGATGAAATTTATAAAATAAAAAAAGGAAATTATTTTGAGATTGGTATTAAGAGCTCACACCCTAATCCGATTTTACCTAAAGTTTGGTATGAGCCCAAAAAAAACATTGCTGTCTATGATGACTCAGATTTCCGCGTTTTTGAAGAGAGGTTAGGACCAAATGAAGATAGGGAGTTACATAGTCATTTACAGAGGGTTGTGGTAAGATTAAATAATGTTCAACTTACAGATCCAAGATATAATGAAAGGGCTAAAGAAGGCAAAGGTATTCAAGTGCCAAATACAGTGAAGTTTGCAGAGCCTGCTGAACATGTTGTTAGAAATTTAGGTAAAATACCTTTGTTTAATATAGTACTTGAGTTTAAAGGTAAATTGTAATTGTGATCTCAAAAACGTATATTTTTACAGCTCATTTTACTTGATTATATAGCATGAAAAAAATTGGAATAATAGGCGGAGGCTTTGCAGGCACATTATCTGCTGTTCAATTAATCGAAAAATCAAATCTTCCATGTGAAATCATTTTGATAAATGAAAATGACACACTTGCCAGAGGGATAGCGTATAATCCTTATTCTCAAAAGCATATTTTAAATGTCATTACAGGAAAAATGAGTGCTTTTCCGGATAAGCCTGATCATTTTTTAGATTGGGTGATGAACCAAGAATTATTTAAAGAAAAAGATAAAAGTTTAATTGCAAATTCTTTTTTACCAAGACGATTTTATGGAGATTACTTGTGTTCAATATGGGAAGAGGCAAAAAAAAATGCTGCATCAAAACAAATTAAGCTTACGATTATTGACTCTAAAGTAAAAGATCTTGATGTAACAGATGCACATGTTGAACTATCATTAGAGAATGAAATTAAAATACCTGTTGATTATTGCATTATAGCTACAGGCAATAATGTCCCAAGAAATCCTAGAATAAAAAACATGGGATTTTATAAAAGCAGAAATTATTTTCAAAACCCATGGAAAATTGAATCGGTAAAAAATGCAAAAGAAGATTCAACTGTTTTAATAATTGGGAATGGCTTAACAATGGTAGATACGGTTTTCGGTTTGCTAGAACAAGGATACAAAGGGGATATTCTATCTATTTCTCCTAATGGTTTTAATATTTTACCACATAGACATAATGGACTAAAATATTCAAAATTAACCGAGGAATTAAAAGAGGGAATACGTTTGCATGAATTAGTGACTCTGGTTAATAATCACATCAAATCAGTAAGGGAATATGGAGTTTCTGCTGAACCAGTTATTGATTCATTAAGGCCCTTCACTCAAAAATTTTGGAAATCTTTTTCTGATGCAGAAAAAAGTATTTTCATGTCAAGACTCCGTCATTTATGGGGTGTAGCAAGACATAGAATTCCTCTACATTCGCATGATAAAATCCAACAATTAAGAATTGATGGAATACTGCAAATCAGCGCGGGTAAAATATTAGACTTCAATGAATCTGATTCTTTTATTACAACAGAATATTTTGATAAAAAAGATAAAACAATTAAGCAAATAAAAGTGTCAAGAATAATTAATTGTACAGGGCCAGAAACAGATTTAGTGAATTTAGAAAATAGTTTTCTTAAAAATTGTTTACTCAAAGGTGTTTTGACACAAGATTTTTTGAAATTAGGAATAACAACTGATGCTGACACTTTTCAAGTTATCAACGCAGATGGAAAACCTCATTTAAATTTATTTACAATTGGTTCTAATTTAAAAGGTGTGTTATGGGAAACTACTGCAGTAAATGAACTTCGAGGACAAGCAGAAAAAATAGCCGAAAAGCTAAAAACATAAATACTGAAAAAGAAGATTGACTTCATAAGTCAGTTATAAATATTTCTATAAAAATTATTGCTCATTTTTAAAACGCAACTTGAAAAAAATATGAAAAAATTTATGGTAGATATCCTTTTAGAAGGATTAGATAATGAAACAAGAATGAAACTGCTTGCTAAAGAACAAGAAGGGGTTAAAGAGTTGGAGCAAAATGGTAGCATTCTTGAAAGCTATATTAAATCAGAAATCGCTGGTATTTACTTAGTCATGATGGCAAATGATCCTGAAGACGTACATGCAAAGCTTTCATTTCTTCCATATTATCCGTACATGAAAATTAATATAGTTGCTGTTAGAATGATCAACGGCGTCAATCAATAAATGTATTTCGCAGTTAAGAGATTTAGCAGTTAACTCAAAACTGAAATCAACAAAAATAAAAATGAATATTACTATTATAGGAGCTTCGTCTGGACTAGGATTAGAATCAGTAAAAAGAGGATTAAATAGAAATCACTCTATAACGACACTTTCTCGATCTGAAATAGAAATAGAAAAGAAAAAATCGTTAAACGTGATACTTGGTGATGCAACAAATAAAGCTGATCTATCAAAATCTATTCAAAACGCAGATGCTCTAATTATAACATTGGGGACTGGTAAGAATATGAAAGCCACAACCCTTTTTTCAGATTTTGCAAAATTAATAGTGGAAATAAATAGGGAGAACAAAATAGATATTCCTTTTATTTTTGTTACTGGATTTGGAGCTGGAGAAAGTAAAAATTATGTTTCCTGGCTTGTAAAAATGTTTTTAAAATACTTTTTAAAAGACGTTTATGCTGATAAAACTAAAATGGAAGAAATTATCACTAATTCAGATCTGAATTGGACAGTTGTGAGGCCAGGAAGGTTATTAGACAAGGAATTGACAGAAAAATACCGTGTAGAAAATAAATTATTCAAAGGAATTAATATAGGCGGAATTAATAGAGCAGACGTAGCTGATTTTTTAATTAAACAAGCAGAAAAACAAACTGAATTAAAAAAGTACATTGCCATATCTGAAAAATAGGAAAAAATAAAAGTCGAAATGCTAACAGCCTGCAAGCGACTTGAATCTGCTACTGACTCAACACAGGGTTACGATTGTCTGCACGCAAAACGTTAGGCATTAATTATTCCAGTGATACCAAAATAATAGACATAATGAAAAAAATACTGACAATTTTAACGGTAACAATTTCGACAACTTTTGCATTTGGACAAACAGAAAAAACAATTTACAAAACAGTAGCCGATAGTTTTGAAAACAATTATAATGCAGACAATTTTGACGCAATTTTTGCAAGCTTTTCAATTGAAATGCAAAGTGCATTACCAATTGAGCAGACAAAAGAGTTTTTAAAAGGACTAAAACAACAAGCAGGAAAAATTACCAATCGAGAATTTGTGAAATACGAACAAACCTATGCTTCTTA
>CANGGD010000156.1 GCA_947453295.1 Chitinophagaceae bacterium
ACATGATTGCCAGAAGTAACGCTTTGTTTTCTTTAGCGCCAATCACACAAAATGTTATAACAATTATAGGATTGTCAACTGCGTTACTGGCTGCAAGCATAGCCATCAAACAAAACGACATAAAGAAAATACTTGCATACTCAACCGTTAGTCAGCTAGGGTTTATGTTTTTAGCAATCGGAACGGGTAATTACGTCGCAGCAGTATTTCATGTAATAACCCATGCCTTTTTTAAAGCGTTAATGTTTTTAGGAAGCGGTTCTGTTATTCATGCAATGGGCGGTGAACAAGATATTAGAAAAATGGGCGGACTTCACAAACACATGAAAATCACTAGCATTACTTTCTTAATTGGATGTTTAGCAATTGCTGGTATTCCTGGGTTTTCTGGTTTCTTTTCAAAAGACGATATATTAGCTGGAGTATTTGCACACAACATCATACTTTATATTATTGCCATTTTCACAGCGCTACTCACAGCATTTTATATGTTTAGGTTGTATATAATCACATTCACAGGCTCATTTCGCGGCACTCATGATCAGGAACATCATCTACATGAAAGTCCTATGGCAATGACATTTCCTCTAATAGTTTTAGCCATTTTTAGTATAGTTGCTGGTTATATTGGTATTCCAGAATCACTTGGCGGAAAAAACTGGGTTATTGATTTCCTTTCACCAGTTGTTAATTCAACAGAACATCATTTATCTCACAATACCGAATACATGCTGATGGCAGGGTCTTCTGTTTTGATTGTAATTTCTATCCTTTTCGCATGGGTTAGGTATAAGAATTTCAAAGTAGAGACATCATCTCAAGGGTTTGGCAAATTGCTTGAAAACAAATGGTATGTAGATGAATTATACAATGCCATTATAGTTAACCCACTACAAAGAACAGCAGCTTTTTTTAATAACATTATCGAGATGAAAGTGATAGATGGAATAGTTAATGGAGTAGGAAGGGCTGTTCAATATAGTAGTCGCCAAATCCGCTTGGTACAAAGCGGGCAGGTAGGCGCCTATGTTTTATTAATGGTAATTGGAATGATTTTATTATTTATTATACAATTGTTTTTTTAAATTAATTTACTTTGGGTACTTATATTACATTTCCTGACTTGTTAATTTGGCTTCCGTTGATGGCTGCCTTTTGTTGTTTTACTTTCGACAAAAAAAATCAAGCAAAGAATTTAGCGATAACTTTTTCGTTAATCATTACGATTGTTTCTATTGCAACTTTGTTTTTCATAAACGATACTAAGTTTCTTAATTATAATAATGTTAGCTACATCTGGCTAAAATATATTGGTGCAAATTATTCCCTTGGTTTAGATGGTACAGGAAGAATGCTGACCTTATTAACTGCATTAGCATTCCCTATGATTTTAATAGCATCCTATAAATCAGAAGTAAATAAACCATCTTCGTTTTATGGATTATTGATGCTCACACAAGCCGGACTTATGGGCGTTTTTATGGCAACAGATGCTTTGACTTTTTATTTTTTCTGGGAATTGGCTTTGATACCCGTTTATTTTTTATGTAGCATGTGGGGTGGAGAAAAAAGAATACAAGCAACCTTTAAGTTCTTCGTATATACTTTCGCGGGATCTTTGTTAATGCTCATTGGCCTCATCTACGTTTATCTTCATACTGGAGTTAAAACATATGAAGATGGCACTATTTCACACCATTCTTTTTCGTTAGCTGCTTTTTATACGGTGCAACTTTCAGCTTCAGAACAAAGCTGGCTTTTTGCATTGTTTTTTATAGCGTTTGCAATTAAAATGCCCATATTCCCTTTTCATACTTGGCAACCAGAAGCCTATAATCAATCACCTACAATTGTAACCATGATATTGAGTGGATTGATGGTTAAGATGGGTTTATTTGGTGTTATTCGCTGGTTGATTCCCGTTTTACCAAAAGCTTTTATTCATTACAAAGACATCGTAATCGTTTTATCAATAATTGGAGTTATTTATGCGAGCTGTGTAGCAATGATGCAAGACAATATAAAAAAATTAGTAGCATATTCTTCAATAGCTCATATCGGACTAATGTGCGCAGCTTTATTTGCTATGAATGAAATCAGTGTTAAAGGGATGATGTTGCAAATGTTTAATCATGGTATTAATATTATTGGCATTTGGGTATGTGTTGAAATTATGGAAAGAAAAACAGGTGTGAAAAAAATATCTGAGTTAAGTGGATTAGCACAAACCATGCCTGTATTAACAATATTGTTTGTGATTATTGCTCTTGCCAATATCGCATTGCCACTTACAAACGCTTTTCCTGGAGAATTTCTAATGTTTTCTGGATTGTATAATTATAACAAATGGTTTGCTGCATTTGCTGGTGTTGGCGTTATACTATCAGCTGTGTATACTTTAAACATGATTCAAAAAGTTTTTTATGGAAGTTTAAACAATACTACTGCTGAAGTAAAAGATATTAATTGGAATGAGAAATTTGTTTTGTTTTTTATTGTTGGGATTATTTTTTTCATAGGAGTGTATCCTCAACCAATATTAGAATTAACCAAAGGTTCCGTTACACAATTATTTGAATGGGTAAAATAAAAACTAGCTAATAATATGAACTCAATTATACTTTCTGCCATTTGGGGTGTTTTAATGATGTTTTGTGGTGTTTTTTTGAAATCAAAATCTACTCCTAAATACATTGCAATTGTTGGCGTGGCAATCATTTTGTGTTTGAATGTGGTTGAAATGATTTCTAATAAATCTCTTTTTATGTTCAACTTTAAAGAGATGCTTGTGTTTGATCATTTTAATTTGACATTTATTTCTATTGTTTTAATCTGCACATTGATTTACTTTTTATTATCAGGTTCTGAAATCGAAAAAGTAGGTCCGCATGTAGGGGAGTATTTCGCCCTCATATTTTTTATTTTATGTGGCGTTTCAATTGCAGCAAGCTTTAATACTTTGTTGATGTTGTTTATTGGAATTGAAATCATTTCTATCCCCTTATATATCCTAACAGGAAGCGATAAGCGTAATTTAAAAAGCAACGAGGCCGCGCTTAAATATTTTTTAATGGGTGCCTTTTCTACAGGAATTTTATTAATGGGAATTGTGTTTGTATATGGAGGGAATACTAGCGCTTCGTTTTATATAGATAAAATTCTGCTAGGCTCAGGTAAGATGTCAATTTTAATTGCAGTTGGTTTGTTGTTCATGATGGTTGCAATGTCATTCAAAGTATCTGCAGCTCCATTTCATTTTTGGACTCCGGATGTTTATGATGGAGCGCCTACTGTGTTCACTTCTTTTATGAGTACAATCGTAAAGGTGGCAGGCTTTTTTGCATTCATTAGATTATTCGAACATTCTTTCGGCACGATGCAGGATCAATGGCAAAAATTAATTGCTGTAATCATTGTACTTACCTTGTTATTTGGAAATATTACGGCTGTGTTTCAACAAAGCGTAAAAAGAATGTTGGCCTATTCAAGTATTGCACAAGCTGGTTTTATGATGTTCGCAGTATTTGCATTAAATGACCGAGCAAAAGAAGGTATATTATTATACGCAGCAGCTTATTCATTAGCCACAATTGGTATTTTTGGAATACTCACAAAAATGGAAGATTATACAATTGATGGCTTCAACGGGTTGGCTAAAAAAGATCCATTATTAGCATTTACAGCAACGATTTTTTTATTGTCCCTTACTGGTATCCCATTGACTGCAGGTTTTCAAAGTAAATTCTTTATGTTGCTTGCAGCTGTTGAAAATGGTCATCAGTTTTGGATTGTAATTGTTGCCGTATTGTTTGCAGCAATCAGCGCTTATTATTATTTTAAAGTTATTCAGGCTATGTATTTTAAATCAGCAAACGGAACTGAAACTCAGGTTGCATCAAATTCAAAATCATTCAATATGATCTTGGTA
>CANGGD010000157.1 GCA_947453295.1 Chitinophagaceae bacterium
ACTTCAGTTAGAAGAGGACACGAAGGTGTTGATTTAGCATTATTTACAGATGGGCTAAAAGACGAAAGAGCACAAGGCATTACAATTGATGTTGCTTATCGTTATTTTACAACTCCTAAAAGAAAATTTATAATTGCTGATACTCCTGGACATATACAGTACACAAGAAACATGGTTACAGGCGCGTCTACAGCAAATGCAGCAATTATTTTAATTGATGCAAGACATGGGGTTGTAGAACAAACTAAAAGACATTCCTATATCGCATCACTACTCCAAATACCTCATATTATTGTTTGTATAAACAAAATGGATTTGGTAGATTATAGTCATGAAAAATTTGAAAAGATTATAAATGATTATGAATCTATTTTATCCAAAATGAATATTAAAGATGTTCATTTTATTCCGATTAGCGCATTAAATGGGGATAACGTAGTAAATCGTTCTGAAAACATGAATTGGTTTCAAGGTGCACCATTACTACACACACTTGAAACACTGCACATCAGCAGCGACATCAATAAAATAGATGCAAGGTTTCCTGTTCAAACAGTTATCAGGCCTCAAAATGAAGCCTTTCATGATTACAGAGGATATGCAGGTAGATTAGAAAGTGGGATTTTAAGAGTAGGTGATGAAATTGTTGCATTACCATCTGGATTAACTTCAAAAATCAAATCAATAAATTTAGATGCACAAGATTTGAAAGAAGCATTTGCACCACAATCTATATCAATAACATTAGATGATGATATTGATATTGGCAGAGGCAATATGATTTCAAGGATCAACAATCAACCTCAAAGTAAACAAGAATTTGATGCTATGATTTGCTGGTTAAATAATAGTCCTGCAAGACATAATACAAAGTACACTATAAGGCATACAAGTAATGATCAAAAGGCGATCATAAAAGAAATAGTTTATAAAGTAGATATAAACACATTAGATAGAATTACAAACGTCTCGGATATTAATACTAATGAAATTTGCAGAGTTTCAATAAAAACAACAAAGCCATTAATGATTGACAGCTATCGAGATAATAGATCAACAGGAAGTTTCATTTTAATAGATGATGCAACCAATGAAACTGTTGCTGCAGGCATGATCATTTAATTCATAATTAATGAATAATCAAATAGAAGAGAATCTGCTAATCGCATTAGAAGCTGCTATTCATGCAGGATCTGAAATCATGAAAATATATGAATCAGATAATTTTGAAATTGAAATTAAAGAAGATGATTCTCCTCTAACAAAAGCAGATAAAACTGCTCACCACATCATTACTAAATATCTGTCAAAAACAGGATTGCCCATCTTATCAGAAGAAGGAAAGCATATACCATTCGAAATTAGAAATTCATGGGATAAGTTTTGGATGGTAGATCCTATTGACGGAACAAAAGAATTTATAAAACGTAATGGAGAATTTACCATTAACATTGCTCTTATCTATCAGCAAAAACCAATTCTAGGAGTGGTGTATGCACCAGCTGTTCATGAATTATATTTTGCTCAAAACTCAATTGGGTCATTTAAAATAAATACTTTATCATCAATCGATTTAGTAAATATTATCAACAATAGCACAAAGTTGCCCACAAATAAAACTTTAAATCCATTTACCATAGTTGCTAGTCGTTCACATCTTTCAAAAGAAACCATTGATTTTATTAATGAACTAAAAAATGATCATTCAGAAATTGAAATGATAGCAAGAGGAAGCTCTTTAAAATTTTGTTTAGTGGCAGAAGGATTCGCTGATTGCTACCCAAGATTTGCGCCTACTATGGAATGGGATACAGCTGCAGGACATGCAATATGTAAATTTGCAGGATATACTATTCTTGATTTAACTACTAAAGATGAATTATCCTACAACAAAGAAAATTTATTGAATAATTTTTTTTTAGTAGAAAAATCAACAAATAAATAATCTAATATCAATTATCTAATAAATTTTATTTTAAAAATTAAAAATCTCCCAAATATGAAATCATTTCTTTTATGTTTTTTTATCTTGATTGCAAGTGTAAATTCTTTTTCACAAAACACGAACTTATATAATCCAGCAAGCGATGCAAAGTCAGAAATTAAAAATTTAATTCAAAAAGCGAAAGCAGAACATAAATTTGTTTTACTTCAAGGAGGAGGAAATTGGTGTAAATGGTGCATTGAATTTCATAGATTTTGTAAAGCAGATAAGCAAATTGATTCAATCATAGATGCAAATTTCATTTGGTATCATTTGAATTATAGTAAAGAAAATAAGAATGAAGATTTATTTAAAAAATATGGTTACCCTCAAAGGTTTGGATTCCCAGTTTTTGTAATTTTAGATGAAAAGGGAAACAGAATACACACACAAAACTCAGAATATTTAGAAGATGGGAAATCAAGTTATGATAAGAATAAAATCATATCGTTTTTGAACAATTGGAGTCCATCTGCAGTAGATCCTAAAAATTTCAATTAGAAATTTCTCTTAAGATGATTTTATTTAAAAATAAAACAAAATGGTATTTATTATTTTTAATACTATTTTCAATTGTATGTTACTGGCCTTTACTTGGTAACGTTCCACTTTTTGATTGGGATGAAATTAATTTTGCTGAAATAGCAAGAGAAATGATTATCACAAATAAGTATAGTCAGCCTCAAATCAACTTTCAAATTTTTACAGAAAAGCCTCCTTTATTCTTTTGGATGCAGGCATTATCTATGCATGTTTTTGGTATTAATGAATTTGCTGCAAGATTTCCGAATGCATTATTAGGAACTATTGTACTCCCTATAATTTTTCTGATTGGAAAAAAAATAAAAGATAATTTATTTGGATTCATTTGGGCCATGCTTTATGGTTGTTCCCTATTACCTCAATTATATTTTAAATCTGGCATAATAGACCCTTGGTTTAATTTTTTTATTTTCATCAGTATTTACGCTATTTTTCAAATCATTGAATACAAGCAGATAAATAAAAACTATTATACTTGGATATTTATCGCGTCAATAGCAGCTGGATTATCAATTCTTACAAAAGGCCCAGTAGCAATTCTAGTTTTAGGATTAACAAGTTTAATTATTCTAATCAAACAAAAATTCAGAAATTTTTTAAGCATTAAAGACATTATTTTATTTGTTTGTTTAACTATACTTATAGCTGGACTTTGGCTTATGGTTGACTTTATTAATAATGGCAATCAATTTATTAAAGAATTCACCATTAGACAATGGGAGTTATTTAGCAGTAAAGACGCTGGTCATGGAGGATTCTTTTTTTATCATTTTATTGTTTTATTTTTTGGATGCTTTCCAATGACTCCTTTCTTTATTGATACTTTAAAAAATAAAGTAAAAACAAAAGATGAATTTTATGAGTTCAGAAAATGGATGCTGGTATTGTTTTGGGTTGTATTAATTTTATTTTCCATTGTTCAAACAAAAATTGTCCATTACTCATCTCTATGTTATTACCCAATGAGTTTTATTGGAGCAATAAGTATTTACTATATTATTTCAAAAAAACGGGCTTTTTCAAAAGGCACCAAATTAATTTTAGTTGTTTCAGGTCTGCCATTTTTATTAATACCGATTTTAATTTCTTATGCCATTAAGCACATAGATTTCATCAAATCGATTTTATATAAAGATCCTTTTGCAGTAGAAAATTTAAATGCAGATATACATTGGACAGGATTTGAAATATTACCTGCAATTTTTTTAATTCTAATGTTATGGATTTCAATTCAATTATTTAAAAAAGACAAAAGAGTTCAATCATTTTTAATATTAACTCTTTCAGGTGTTCTGTATTTACAAACTGTTCTTTTTCTTTATTTGCATAATATAGAAAGAATAAGTCAGGATGCAAATATTGAATTTTGGAAAAAGCATGCTCAAGAGGATTGTTAT
>CANGGD010000158.1 GCA_947453295.1 Chitinophagaceae bacterium
ATTTGATGTTTTAAGAAAAAAAACTACGGAACAGCCGTTCACTGGGACTTTGTTATACAATAAAGACAAAGGTAATTATGTTTGTGCAGGTTGTGGTAATGAGTTGTTTTCAGATGAAATGAAATTTGATGCTCATTGTGGGTGGCCAAGTTTTGATAATGAAATAGCTGGAGGAAGAATAAAAAAAATAACAGACACTTCTTATGGGATGCAACGCACAGAAATTATCTGTGCTAAGTGTGGCGGACATTTAGGCCATATTTTTAATGATGGGCCTACTAAAACAGGGCTAAGGTATTGTGTTAATTCAGCATCTTTAAATTTTGTACCAATTGTAAATACTTCAACCAAAGAAAATAGAATCAAATATGACACTATTACACTTGGAGGAGGTTGCTTTTGGTGTGTAGAGGCAGTGTATGAAATGCTTAATGGTGTTGTATCTGTAGAATCTGGATTTTCTGGAGGTTTAAAAGTTAATCCAACCTACCAACAAGTTTGCATGGGCAATACTGGCCATGCTGAAGTTATTCAGATAGTATATGATTCCAATAAGTTAACTCTCGAAGAAATTTTAAAGGTATTTTTTACGGTACATGATCCAACAACTTTAAATAGACAAGGAGCTGATGAGGGAGAACAATATAGATCAATCATACTTTACAGAAACAAATCGCAATATAAAATTGCAACAGATGTAATTCATGACCTCAATAAACAAAAGGTTTATGATAATCCTGTAGTTACGAAAGTTGAGCCTTTCATTCAGTTTTACAAAGCAGAAGATTATCATCAAGATTATTATAATTCAAATAAGGAAAAGCCATATTGCAAAATGGTTATTCAGCCTAAGTTGGAAAAATTTGAAAAATATTTTAAGGATAGAATTAAAGCTAAAAAAGCTAATTGATGAGTTGCAAAAAAAAAGCTATTGTTGTTATTTTAGTATTTATAGTAAATTATTCTTTTTGCCAGGAATACAGAAAAGACTCCACAGATTTTAATGCTTGGTATACATTTTCATTAGTAAAAGAAATAGGAAGAAATTGGAAAATAAATACAGATATTAACTTTAGATTTATTCATGACGCAAGAACATTAAATGAAACTTTTTTTATAATCGGTGCATCAAAAAAAATAAATAAAAAATTTGAATTGTTGGCTGATATGAGATCAGGTTATTCTAAATTGATAAATTCTCACAGATTGACATTTGGAGGTGAATATAGTCATGAGTATAAGCGCTGGGTATTTTCTTTAAGAGGATATTTTCAAGAAGCCGTTCTTCATTATAAGCAATCGGATATTGATGTAGTATTTAAATCATTTTGGAGAACAAGAGTAAAATTCAATTATAAAATCACTGATAAAACGGAAGCATATTTGTCATTTGAGCCGGTTATGAGGGTAGGGGCTACTAACTTTGTTGATCAGTATAGAACTGGTGCTGGAATTAATTACCGTATAAATGAAAGATTTAAACTTGCATTTTTATATCTACACAGAACAGATTATTCAAAGCCAAATTATCTTGAAAATTTCGAGACAATTTCAAACACACTAACTTATTTCATAAAAAATAAAAGCTAAGTTTATTTTTTCTTCTTTTGTGGATGCTTCTCTTCTTCTAATTCAAAGCTCAATTTAACTGTAACCCTAAATTCAATTACTTTGTTGTCTTGAACAATAGCACTTTGGTCTTCAATCCATACAGATCTTATATTGTGCAGTGTTTTTGATGCATGAGATACAGCATTCTGCGTTGCATCTTCCCAGCTTTTAGATGAATTAGACATTACTTCTAATACTTTTATAATACTCATCGGTTGTTTATTTATGTGATTTCTTAACTGTGCTAAATGTTTTATATATTGGCTAGATCAGATTGATTATGCTTTTAATAAAAAAGCATAATTTTTGAAAAATATTGATTGATCCGATATTCAAAATTTGGTTTTTTTGTATTTATTGAATAGCTCTAAAAATATGTTTTTGGGTTGAATACTCTCTTTCAAAGAATGCCAGTTTTTTAAAATTGTAATTTTTAATCTTTCCTTTTTTAATTGCAATTCAGCTTTTTTTATTTTCAAATCTTTAAGATTACTAAATGGCTTCATTTTTGATTGGCTTACTATTTAAAAATCACTTTTAAAATATAGTTTATAATGGGCACTCTGATAAAACTATTTCTTTTTGTAAATATGAAAATATTAATAAGTAGAAAAAGTAGACCCACAATAAAAAAGCCTAAAACATTGCTCTGTAAATAATTTGAAATCAGATAAGCAAAAGATATCCCAATAAAAATCATGAATAAAAGAAAAAAGATTATTCCAATTAATATTAATATGAAACTACTGATAACTAAGGCCGATTTCTCTGCAATTTCTAACTTGTACAATTCTATTTGTGTTGCTATCAAATCTTTTGAATCTGTAATGATTTCTTCTATTTTGGTAAAAGTATTTCTCATTTATAAGTTATCAGATTTCAATTTTTAAATATACTCTTCAAGCTTTTGATTAATAGAATCTATACTTTCCATGATACCTTGTTTCAAACTTGTCATATCGTCTTTCCCGCTTTGAACTCTTTGTTTTATACTGTTTGATAACTTGTCGCTTGCATCTTTTATTTTTTTTCTTGTGTCAGTACCTTTATTAGGTGCAAATAATACGCCTAACAAAGCGCCTGCTGCCATTCCAGCTCCTATTGAAATAAGCAATCTTGTTCCTCTTTCCATGATTTTTATTTTTAGTTTTATATAATAATTAATACACTATCCAAATTAGCAGAAAAGTTGTTTGTAATAAATGACTTTAAGTGTTATTCAAGTTGAGTATAATCAGTAATCTCTTCTATACTGATTTGGCTGTATATTTTATCAGCTTGTACTTTATTACATAATTCTGTTCCAATTTTCATCGTAGCTGATGTTCCACATGCTACACCGTATTGAACAGCATCTAATAATGTACTTCCTTTACTTAATTGATAAATAATTCCTCCAACCATACTGTCGCCTGCACCTACTGTGCTTTTTACTTTTACTTTTGGCGGTATAAAATGCATTGATTTGTTTTTTGTAATCAATAGAGCACCAAGAGCTCCTAACGAAATAACTATCACTTCAATTTTGTTTTTTTCTAAAATAGGCTTTGCTAATAATGGCAAGTCCTTAATGGCGATTCCTTCATTATTTAATAAAGTGCCTAATTCTTGCATATTAAGTTTTAGCATATAGATACCATCAACTAAAGCGCCTTTTAATGCTTGTCCGGATGTATCAATTATTAATTTTGATTTTTTCTCCCTACATATGTTAGAAAGTATCCCAAAAATTGATGCAGGTATTCCTTCTGGTATACTCCCACTAATAACAAGAAAGTCTATTTGTTTTATTTTGTTTATTGTGTATAGTATGTTATTCAATTCCTCTTCAAATACGTAAGGGCCGGGCATGCCAAACCGATATTGAAGATTGTTTGATAAATCAAAAGCAATAAAGTTTTCTCTGGTTGAATTTTTTATTTGAATTTCAATTGTGTTAATAATTTCAGTTTTCAATAAACTGCTTAATACTTTACCATTGTATCCTCCAGATAAATATAATGCGGTAGCTTCTCCTCCAAGTTTTTTAATAGATCTCGCAACGTTAATGCCACCACCACCTGGTTCATACTTAGGTGTTGAGCAATTCATTTTTTGTTCTGAAACAAATTTTTCTACCTCAGTACTTTTGTCTACTGAAGGATTAAATGTTATCGTTAAAATTTGTTTCATGCTTTTTAAATTAAGAGAGCCGGATAGAAATCCGGCTCGTGTCTATTATCCAATATCCTATGAAAAAC
>CANGGD010000159.1 GCA_947453295.1 Chitinophagaceae bacterium
AGCAACTTACCATTCATCAAATTATTGCATTAAGATTTGCTTCGGATGAAGAATTTGTGCAATTAGCAAAAATGGCTTCAGAAAATAATTTATCAAATAAAGAAATTAAGAAAGAAATCAAAAACTGGAGAGCTGATTATTATCGAGTGTAACTCAAACTATATGGCATTTCAAACAGAAAAATACCTTTCCTTAACTCAGGATTTATTGAAAACAAAAACTCATCTTGTAGCTGTGTCCAAAACCAAGCCTATTCAAGATTTGGAAGAAGCTTACAAAGCTGGAGTAAGAGACTTTGGAGAAAATTATGTTCAAGAATTAATTCAAAAAGAAGCCCTACTTCCAAAAGATATACACTGGCATTTTATTGGACATTTACAATCTAATAAAATTAAAATGATAGCTCCATTTGTATATTTAATACATGGGGTGGATAGTGAAAAATTATTAATTGAAATTAATAAACAGGGGCAAAAAATCAACAGAAAAATCAAATGCCTTCTGCAAATTCACATAGCTAAAGAAGAAACAAAATTTGGTTTAGACCAAAATGAATTAAATGAAATTTTGCAGAAATATTTATTGCCAAATTCAAGTCCTTTAGAATTTGTAGAAATATGTGGACTAATGGGAATGGCAAGTTTTACTGTAGAAGATTATATCGTAGATAAAGAATTTAATCAGCTTCATCAAATATTTAACGAGACTAAACATAAATTGAATTACCCAACTAATTTCAACATATTAAGCATGGGTATGAGCAATGATTATGTAATTGCCATAAAAAATGGAAGTAATCTAATTAGAATAGGAAGTGCATTATTCGGTGAAAGATAATGCACTCAAAAAAAATATTATACAAAGAATTTATTTAGAGAAATAAATCCATAATTGAGTTCTCGTACCAGAGTCAGTAGAATCAGCATAAAGATTTAATTGATTATTACTTAATGTTGTTACATTAAATACTGAAAAATCTACCGGACTGGATGAAATTGTTAGTTTATTATTTGAGAAAGTATAATTAGAAGTATCACCATTAGTTCCACTTGCATCATTATGAATGGCTAATCCAGAATTAGTAAAATTAACATATTCGCCTTGTGTACCCAAAATAGTATCATTTAATAAAATAGTACCCAATTGAGAAACAGTATAAACTTCCTTATTTAAATTCCACTTTCCAACAATAGTAGGTGTAGGAGTAGTATCTTTTTTAGAACAAGAAAATAAAATAACGGAAGTTAAAATAGAAAACAAGATGATTTTTTTCATAAAATTAAATTTTTTAGTTGTTTATAAATATATAGCATTTTCTTATAAATACATCAAGCCACAACCTCTAATATCACTATTTTTAATTCTGCCCAGCAATTCAAAGCTTCCATCATTGTATAGTTTACAATAATCTTCAGTTGCAATAAAGGAACAACTGTTAATATTGGCTAAGTCAATAACATTTAATCCGCCTATTGCAAAAGTTTCATTTTTTGAAGATGGCATGTTCACTTCTAAAGGATCGTCATCTGATCTTAATAGTATTTTCATCCATGGTGGACAATTAAAAATTCCATCTTTAAAAGAATAGGCTTGTGATAAAAGTTCTGTCATACCATATTCAGAATGTACTTGGTCTATACCAAATGCAGTGGTAAGAATTAAATGCATTTCTTTTTTACCGATTTCTTCTTTTCTGCCTTTCATTCCACCAGTTTCCATAACAATAGTATGTTTAAGATTCATTGGATACTGATGAGCAAAATCTATCAATGCATAAGAAACGCCAATCAATAGGGTTGGGATATTTTCATTTTCATTTGTAATAATTTGATTGGCCAACGCCTCAAATTCATTCAAATAAAATCCGCTGTTTTTATAAACGCTATCTTTAATTAGCTTATCAACCATGTAAACTAAAGATGAGTTTGATCGCTCTAAGTAAGAAGGAAGCAACCCCAGGATACAATAATTCTTAATATCAGGAAAAAATAATTCTATGCATTTTTGAAAACTATTTTCATAGAGGGAAATATCAGCAACGTAATGCTTGCTTGAAGTTGAACCTGTAGTTTTACTACTTTCAAAAATAATTTCTGGAATACTATTTTCAACTAAAACTTGATGAGACTTAAAAAATTGAATGGGCAGAAAGGGGATGTCTACAATATTTTGAATTTCAGAAACTTTTATATTGAGTAAATCACAATAAGATCTATAAATCGAATTCTCTTGATATTGAAAATTAAAAACATCGATAGCAAGTTTTTCGAAATTATAATTGTCTACATTAAAAACGGTACTAATTATTTCATTTCTCATAAAATAATATTCATTTTTTGAGCAAATTTGCATCATTATTATTAAATTGAAATATCAAATCTGTTAAGTATATTTGATTTCTATTCAACATGAAGCAAATAATTTCCATATTACTAATTTTGTTTTTTTTAAATTCTTGTAAAAAAGTAGAATTTAGTAATACTGCACAAGTTAGTTTTATTTCATTTACACCTAACACTTGCGAAGCCAATAATTTAAATAATTGCAAGCCGATTTTAAAGTTTCATTTACAAGATGCAAATGGGGATTTTGGAGAAACGACCACATCTAGTTCTAATTTGTTTTTCATTATGTTAAATGAAGCAGGCGATACGATTTCTAATTCACAATTTCCCTTTCCATCAATGTCAATTACGAATCAAAAAAACATGGATGTGGATGTAGATTTTGCTATTCCAAATTATATTATTCAAAATCTCGGAGGAGGTGTTGGGCCAAGAACAGATATTTATAAACTAAAGTTTTACGTAAAAGATTTTGAGGGCAATCAGAGTAATACAGAAAGTGGCGGCGATTTTAATTATTTTATTCCATAATGAAACTATTTAAGTATTTCCTCTCACACTCTTTGTTTGTAGCAATATGTGCAGCTAGTCTAACATATCAAACCTTTATTTTCACAAATTCAGTTGTTGAGTATTCAATTTGTTTTTTAGTTTTTTTCTCCACTTTAGCGGCTTATAACTTTTATTGGATACTAACGCAGGGCATTTTTAATTTTAATAACAAATTGCCCAATAAATTTAAAAATTATTGGCTACATCTTTTTTTACTAATAATTTCTATAATCTATATTTTTGATTTTGTATTAAGGCATTCATCATTGCTATTATATGTTTTCATTTCGTTTTTGCTAACCATTTTTTATTGCATTCCTTTTTTTTCAAAAGAAAATAAGAGATTTAAAAATATCGGCTTTCTAAAAACAATTTTACTGGCTTTTACATGGAGTTTTGCAACTACTTTTTTTGCAATCAATAGAGATGCAGAATATGATTATTTATTCATTTATAGTTTATTTTTCATAAGGTTTTTATTCATTTTGATGCTAAGTATAACTTTTGATTCAAGAGACGCTGAAATGGACACAATGAAGGGAATACATTCCATTGCAACTGTTTTTACTGACAAGGTAATCAACAAGATTTTTTTCATTATTTTCATAATTTATCTATTCTTTTCTATTTTAATATCAATCCATTTTTCAATACACTTGATACATTTAATTACAATTGTTGCAACTGGTATTTTATCTTTATTTTTATTTATGCTAAGCAAAAAAAATAAAGGATATATCTATTATTATTTTGTGGTAGATGGATTAATGTTATTTTCATCATTTATAACTTATTTAAGCACTATTCATTAATTTAAAAATATTTTATGGCAAAATCTGTAAAGAAAAAATCAATCGTTCCCGATCAATCTTATGAATTTCTGAGGAATTATATAAACACTCCTTCAC
>CANGGD010000160.1 GCA_947453295.1 Chitinophagaceae bacterium
AATTATGAAACCAAATTACAGCTATAACCCTTCTATTAAAGAAGATTCCGACATCGATTTACTCACTGAAGTTGAATCTCCCTATCATTTAATCGTTTGGAATGACGATGTGAACACATTTGATTGGGTAATTACTACACTCATTGAGATATGCGGCCACACTCAAGAACAAGCTGAACAATGCGCTCTTTTCATTCACCATAAAGGACAATACGCTGTAAAAAAAGACTCTTTCGAAAAGCTCAAGCCTCAATGCGAAGCCATCATCGACAGAAATATTAATGCTACCATTGAAATGGTAGCCTAACTAGCTTAACCTCCTCCCCTATAAACCAATTGGATTTTTAACCACTATTGAACCTATAATCAAGTTGGTTTTGTACCTTCGTAACCTTTCAAAAAATTGCATTCAATGGAACTGTCAAAAAATTTCGAACCTCAAAATGTAGATCATAAATGGTACTCGCATTGGTTAGATAAACAATATTTTAATAGCACCCCCGATCATAGAGAAGCTTACACCATTGTAATGCCTCCTCCCAACGTTACCGGTGTTCTTCACATGGGACATTGTTTAAATAATACCATTCAAGATATTCTTATTAGAAGAGCTCGAATGTCAGGGTTAAATGCATGCTGGGTTCCTGGTACAGATCATGCCTCTATCGCTACAGAAGCTAAAGTTGTAGGGATGCTCAGAGAAAGAGGTATCGCAAAATCATCTTTATCGCGCGATGAATTTCTTTCTTATGCTTGGGAATGGAAAGAAAAATATGGAGGCATCATCTTACAACAATTAAAAAAATTAGGTTGTAGCCTGGATTGGAATCGTACCAGTTTTACAATGGACAAAGATTATTATGATTCAGTGATTAAAGTGTTCGTTTCCCTTCATGAAAAAGGAATTATATACAGAGGCAAAAGAATGATAAACTGGGATGTAAAAGCTTTAACAGCTTTAAGTGATGAAGAGGTTATCAGAAAAGAAGTTACACAAAAATTATACTATTTAAAATATCAAATTGACGGTACTAATGATCATATTTTAATCGCTACCGTTAGACCAGAAACTATTATGGGTGATAGCGCTATTTGTGTGCACCCAGATGATGAACGATACAAACACTTGCATGGAAAATTTGCAATTGTTCCCTTAATCAATAGAAAAGTCCGCATCATTGCTGATGATTATGTTGCTATGGATTTTGGAACAGGCGCGTTGAAAGTTACACCAGCCCATGATATCAACGATTACGCACTCGGACAAAAACACAATTTAGAAATTATAGATGTTTTTAATGATGATGGCACTTTAAGTTCGGAGGCTCAAATTTATGTGGGTATGGATAGATTTGACGTCAGAAAAAAAATTGCAAAAGAATTAGAAGAAAAAGAATTTTTATTAAAGACAGAAGAATACAAAAGCGAAGTTGGATTTAGCGAAAGAACAGATGTTGTTGTAGAACCCAGACTAAGTTTACAGTGGTGGTTAAGTATGAAAGACATCGCTGATCCCGCTTTAAAAACTGTAATGGAGGATGAAATTAAATTCTATCCAAATAAATTCAAAAATGTGTATCGCCATTGGATGGAAAATATTAAAGATTGGTGTATCAGCAGACAATTATGGTGGGGACATCGAATCCCAGCATGGTATGATAATGAAGGCAGATACATCGTTGCAGAAAATGAAACTGAGGCAAAAAATCTTTATCGAAATAAATACAATCAGGAAGCTTCAATATTAAAACAAGATGAAGATTGTTTAGATACCTGGTTTAGTAGTTGGTTATGGCCAATTGAAGTTTTTAAAGGTTATAGCAATCCCAATAATAAAGAAATCAATTATTACTACCCTACCAATACTTTAGTTACTGGTCCGGATATTATTTTCTTTTGGGTAGCTCGTATGATTATGGCTGGTATTGAATTTAAAAATGCCATTCCTTTTACTGAAGTATATTTTACTGGTACAGTGAGAGATAAGTTGGGAAGAAAAATGAGTAAGAGTTTAGGCAATTCTCCTGATTTACTCGGTTTGATTGATCAATATGGTGCAGATGCAACCAGATTTGGTATTATGATTGCTTCTCCTGCTGGTAATGATATTTTATTTGATGAAGCCGCTTTAGAACAAGGAAGAAATTTCAATAATAAAATTTGGAATGCTTTAAAACTTACAAAAATGTGGGAATCTAAAATTTCCAGCGAGGTTAACACGGAGCATGAATTTGCATTGATTTGGTTTGAAAATAGATTGAGTGAGGTAAGTTTAGAGGTTGCTGATATGATGCAACAGTTTAGATTAAGCGAAGCATTAAAAACTATCTATTCTCTTATTTGGGATGATTTTTGTAGCTGGTATCTTGAATGGGTAAAACCAGGTTTTGAACAATCCATTCATGAAGAGGTTTATAAAAAAACAATTGAATTTTTCTCCGAATTGATGCAGTTGCTTCATCCTTTTATGCCTTTTATTACAGAAGAAATTTACCATCAACTCACGCAAAGAGAAGATGATATTTGCATCAAACAATATTCAAAAAAATCAGCTCCCGATAATAAAATACTTCAAACAGGCAATTTATTAAAATCAGTGATAACAGGATTAAGAGATGTTAGAAATAAACAACAATTAAAACCTAAAGAAACCATTCAATTATTTATTCAAACAGAACAATTAGAAAATTATAAATCAATTGAAAATATTCTTTCCAAACAATTAAACACCTCAGAAATTATTTTTACCAATGAAAATATATCAGGTTCTTTTACCACTGTAATTGATAAAGACACATTCTATATCATTACAGAAAGACCTGTAAATATGGAAAACCAAAAGGCAGAATTACTTAAAGAGCTTGAACATCTTCAAAATTTCTTGTCGTCAGTTGATAAAAAACTTGGAAATGAAAAATTTGTTCAAAATGCAAAGCCAGATGTATTGGCTTTAGAATTAAAGAAAAAAGAAGATGCGCTTGATAAAATTAAAGTAATTGAAGAGCGGTTGAAAGCTACAAATTAATGTATTGGTTTCATGGAATATAAAAAGGCAACAATTGATGATATCCCTGTAATATCAAAATTGGCAAATAAAATATGGCCTAAAGCTTATGGTTCAATAATAAGTACCGAACAATTAGAGTACATGTTGAACTTGATTTACGCGCCTGATGCATTAAAAAATCAAATTGAAAATTTACAACATCAATTTATTATTGCAATAGAAAATGAAACCCCTATCGGATATGCCTCCTATAGTTTACTGGAAAATGATACCTATAAATTACACAAGCTATATATCCTTCAAGAATTTCAAAATAAAGGAGTTGGAAAAAATATCATCAATAAAATCATTTCACTTATTGATTCCGAAAATCCAATTAGATTAATACTAAATGTCAATAGATATAATCCTTCTTTAGCCTTCTATAAAAAAATTGGTTTTGAAATTTCACATCAGGAAGATATTGAAATAGGTAAAGGTTTTTTTATGAATGATTATGTAATGGAAAAAACTTTTGAATAAATAAACTTATCAATCAGAAGTTGAAATGCTATGTTTTTTATCCGTTAAAATATTGTCTAAAGTCCATTCGATTTTTTTCTGAAAGGGATGCTTTCTTTCATTACAATCCATTTTATTGCAAATAGAACAGGAAAAATCCATACAACCATCAGTATGTACAAACATTTCAAACGACTCTCCAAATGTTTTATTGACCATAGAGGAAAGTGCATCAATTTCTTTATGAGCCTGGTGTACATTAAAATACCAAGGCACTGTTAAA
>CANGGD010000161.1 GCA_947453295.1 Chitinophagaceae bacterium
ATTGGAATTTATCCGGAAATAATTATTGGCTGGAAATACAGGTAATTCAATTTCAGTATTTCAATCATTCTTTTTGCCCTTCTTGAATAAAATCTTTATTGTATCTTCCCTTTATGAATACATTTGATTCATTGTCATTGTCAATGAAAAATATTCGCGGCAATAAACTTCGTACTGGTATTACTATTGTTATTATTGGATTGGGAATCTTTGCTTTGATATTGATTATTACAGCAATTCAGGCTGCCAGTAATAGCTTGACGAATAGCTTTTCTACTATGGGTTCTAATGCCTTTAGTATTCGTTACAAAGAAAGGACTTTCAACTTTGGTCATAGACAGAGATCTGTATCAGTAAAATCAACAAAGAAAAATCTAAATGAAAGAAAATCGAATACGGGTATCCCTATTAGTTATAGTGAAGCTAAATCATTCAAGTCGACATTTTCTTTCCCAGGCAGTAAGGTTAGTTTAGCATTGAGGGGGCCGGGTGGGGTTGTGGTGAATAATAGCCAACATAAAACCAATCCCGAAGTAAATGTATATGGTGGGGATGAAAATTATCTGGATTTAAATGGGTATAAAATTGCCATTGGAAGAAATTTCACAACAGCTGAAATTGAATCAGGAGTAAGCTTATGTATGATAGGCAGTGGGGTGGCTGCAAGTTTGTATCCCGAAAATTATGCTAAAGCAATTGACGCAATAGTTAGGGTAGATCATATTCCATACAGAATTATTGCAGTATTAGAGGACAAAGGGTCAAGCGCTTTTTTCAACACAAGTAAAATTGTAGTGACGCCATTCAATAATGTTAGAAAATTATATGCCACACAAAATACTAGTTACAATATCGCCGTAAAAGTAGACGACATAAAGAAAATGAACTTGGCAGTAGGGGAAGCGTCTGCATCCTTTAGACCTATACGAAAATTAGCTGTTACTGATGTTGATAATTTCTATATTGATAAAAGTGATAGCGTAGCAGAAAGCCTTTTAACTAATTTGGGATTTCTTGAAAAAGGTACAATTGGCATTGCATTTATTACCTTAATTGGAGCTGCTATAGGGTTGATGAATATCATGTTGGTTGCAGTAAATGAAAGAACAAAAGAAATTGGTTTAGCAAAGGCATTAGGAGCAACAAAGAAATCCATCCGTGCTCAATTTTTATTTGAATCAATAATTATCAGTTTATTTGGCGCCATTGCCGGAATAATTTCAGGGGTTTTATTAGGCAATGTGGTTGCATTGCTTTTACATACCGGGTTTGTTATTCCATGGGGCTGGGTTTTTACTGGGATAATAGTTTGTTTTGGGGTAGGCTTATTCGCCGGCCTTTATCCAGCTTTGAAAGCATCTAAATTAGATCCAATTGTTGCACTCAGGTACGAGTAAAAAAGCCCTTTTTAAATTTTACATTAATTTTTTAAGATTTTTTTTCAGCTGAAGCACTATCATTAAATTTATTTATTAACTTGTCGGCTCATTGGTAAAGATGATGATGCAAATCATTGTCTTTTTTAAAATCATATTAAAAATCAAAATTTAAAAAACAAAATCAGATTGTCATGGCAGAAACAAAATCAGCTGCAACAGCACAAGGAACTAAATCCAACAACATGATCTCTTTATTAGCACCAGTAGTGTGTTTGCTTGCTGGATATTGCATTTGGAGATTTATTTTAGGTGCAGGATCAAACTTTACTGTAGGAAGTGAAAATGGTGGTTTTTGGCCAGATAGAGAAGGTCCAAAAACTGCATTAAGTAAAATGTATTTAGGAGGTGTTATTGTACCTATTTTGATTGGTACTTTTTTAACAATGTTAACATTTGTCATTGAAAGATTTTTAACCATAAAAAAAGCTAGCGGTACTGGAAGCAATTCTGATTTCGTTCGTAAAGTACAATTTCATTTAGCAAATAAAAATGTTGATGCAGCTATTGCAGAATGCGATAAGCAAAAAGGATCTGTAGGAAATGTTATGAAGGCAGGTTTACATAGATATAAAGCTATGATTTCAGACAATACACTAAGTACAGAACAAAAAGTAATGGCAATCCAAAAAGAAGTAGAAGAAGCTACTTCTTTAGAATTACCAATGTTAGAAAAAAACCTTGTATTCTTATCAACCATTGCATCAATTGCGACTTTGATGGGGTTATTAGGAACGGTGTTAGGTATGATTCGTTCATTCTCTGCTTTAGGAGAAGATAGTGGTGGCGGAGCAGCAGCTTCTAAATTATCTGTAGGTATTTCTGAGGCGCTTTATAATACAGCACTTGGAATTGGAACATCTGCATTTGCAATTATGTTCTACAACATCTTTACCACAAAAATTGATGGAATTACTTACGGAATTGATGAATCTGGATTTACATTAACTCAATCGTTTGCTTCAATGTACAAATAATTAATTGTACAAAACAACTATTGTTTACTGTAAAAAAAATAAAGGATGCCTAAAGTAAAAATACCCCGCAAGAGTACTACCATCGACATGACAGCGATGTGTGACGTGGCGTTTTTATTGTTGTCGTTTTTCATCTTGGCAACAAAACAAAAACCACCCGAAGTACTTGCTGTAACACCCCCTAACTCAATATCAGCAAAGGCTGCACCCGATAAGTCTATTTTAATCACAATGACTAAAGAAGGTAAAGTTTTCTTGATGTTAGGAGATGATACAAAAAAATCAGAGATTTTAAATAATATCAACCAAACAAAAGCATTAAACTTATCTGCTGCCGAATTAGCAAAGTGGAACAAAGCACAATTTGTTGGTCTTCCTTTAAATCAAATTAAAAGTTCATTGGCTTTAGCTAGTGAAATCCCGGCAAATAAAATGCCTGGTATTCCTACTGATTCATTGAATAATGAAATGATTGATTGGGTAAGAAGTATCAGTAACGTTTATGCTGGAACAGATCAAAGAAAATTGCAAGAAATGCTATTAGTAAAAGGAGACGGGGAAACATTTTATCCTGTATTCAAAAGTATTAAGACAGCATTTAAAAAGAACGAGATTTATAAATTTAGAATCGTAACCAATGGTGAAGCTGTTCCTGTTGGATCTGAATTATATTTAAATCCACCTAAAGCAAATTAATAACATAAAATAACTTTACCGATATGGCAGAAATGGATACATCGTCGGGGGGCGGACATAAAAAAGGCCCTGGTGTCAAGAAAGGAAAGAAATTATCAACAAGAGTCGATTTGACTCCAATGGTGGATTTAGGTTTCCTGCTTATAACCTTTTTCGTTTTTACTACAACCATGAGTCAGTCAACGGCAATGAATATGAATGAGCCTAAAGATGATGACACAACACAAGTAATGAAAGTGAAAAATTCTGGAGCTATGACTATTCTATTAGGAAAAGGCGATCAAGTATATTATTACTTTGGTCAATTAGATGCTAATACTTTAAGCGAGCAATTTAAGAGTACAACTTTTAAACAAATCAGAGAGGTTATTGTAGGCAAAAAGAAATCAACTAATATAGACGACTTAATGTACATCATCAAATCAGATAAAAAATCGACGTTTAAAAATGCGATAGATATTTTGGATGAAATGAGTATTTGTGCAATTCCTCCTGGACACTATGCAGAAGTAGAAATGACTGCAACTGAAGAATTGCTTATTCAAAAAACTGAAGAGGCAAATGGAATTCAATAGTTAATAATAATTGATTCTAAAAAACAAAAAGCAAAACATGGATGTAAATAAAATATTAAATG
>CANGGD010000162.1 GCA_947453295.1 Chitinophagaceae bacterium
CAGTTTATATCAAACAATTACTTATATCTTGATAATCGTGTAAAGTCTGTAACTTCTAACTCAGTTGGAGCTATTGAAAAAAATGAAAAATTGAACTCCATTACAAAAGACATTCCAGCTTACCATCTTTTTAGGAACTCGGCTTTTTCATTCGGACTGTCTTATAATAGTACCAAATCACTTAGAGACTCATTGATAGAAAAAATTGTCAATGACAGAGAAAAAGAATTTTTAAACCGAGCAGAATCCCTAGGCTATTTCTATGCAACAAATAAGTCATTATTAAAAAAGTTTTATGCTTATTTATTAAGTATTCAAAATCCCGAAATTGAACTTTTGATAGTAGATGAGGGGCATAGTTTTAAGCATGGCATGGGTTTATCTGATTCAGATGAAGTATCAGATAGAAACAATGTAGCAACAAGGTTCTTTGGAATCAAAAGGAATAGCGAAGAAGACAAAATGATATTTGATAATTTTCCTGAGTTTCGAACACTTGTAAAACCTAGGGTAAAGAAACTTTTGGTTTTATCCGCTACTCCCAAAACGAATAGTTTAATAGAATTGAAGAATCAATTTGATTGCTTTTTACCTAAACATATTTTATCAGATGCAAAGTATTCTGATGACATTAAAGATAAGTTGAACCATTTTCTCATTAGAGGTAAAATGCAATATGAACTAAATGATAAAATATTTTCTAGAAATCAATGCCGTTACGAACATAGAAGAGGTAATGTTGAAAAGCATGAAGATGCCCTTGGATTAAATATACCAGACAATGAACAAGCGCTTGTTATAGGGTTGCTTCAATATAATACAATCAAGCATCTAAATATTAAAAATAATGCAAGTTTTGAATTGGGCATGCTTGCAGGTTTTGAAACATTTAAAATTGACAACGAAAAGAAAGCTAATGCTGAGCAAGAGTTTGAAGAAGTAAGAACAAGAAAAATTAAAAACTCTCAAGACAAATCAATTTTAGATGCAATTATCAATTCCTATAAAGACGAATTTGGCACTTTACCACCGCACCCAAAACAAGACGCTATGGTTGATGCGGTGTTTGAACTCATGTTGAAAGGAGAAAAATCACTCGTTTTTGTAAGGCGTGTCGCATCTGCATATGAGCTAGAGAGAAGATTATTGGATAAATGGGAAAAGGAAATAATTTTTAAACAATTAAAAATAATAAATGAAGGAATATTAAAAAGCAAAGAACTCAATTTACTAATACAGGCATATGAAAATCATATGAGCAATAGGCTTTTAACTGATAAAATTGATTCGATTTTTAAAAATCTTGGAAAAAAACTAAAGGAGTCAACATCAGAGTATGTTTTATTGAACCAACAAAATGAAACATTTTCAGAAGAACATCTTAAAATAGCTTTATACCATGTTTATCATAACTACAAAGATTTAGAAAACGGACAGCTTTTCTTTGACTTTACTGTAAAACAGATACAATTAGAAAAATTCAAAAAAGAGTATATACAATGTGCATATGAACTTGTTTTAAAAACTAAAACGCATTGGCTTCAATCTATTAAAGACGAAGATGAAAACGAATTTGAGAATGATGATGATGAAACCTATTTTTTCCATTATTATTTCAGACAACCAGCAGTAAAATATTTCAGAAAATCCAGAATTTATAAAACTGATTGGTTTGAATTGAATTACTTTCTTATAAATAAATATTATCAGATAGCCGATTTTTTTGATGAGCCGTTGAAGAAGAATGTAATAAAAACAAGAGATCATGAATCAGCTGATATTAAAGAGGTTCAAGAGATTTTCTTAAAATATATTAAGGAGGATAAATACAAGCAACATGTAATAAAATTGGATGAATATCCGATTTCACTTGTAGGCAAAAAGACTTTAATTACAGAACTACTTTTGACTGTTTTTGAAAAAGAGTTCACTCATTTTTTGAGTAGGTTGCAAAAAAAAGGTAAAAGAAACTCAGAAGTATTCGCCGAAATTAAGTTGTTAGTAACAATTATCAGAAGTACGATCAGAAATGGAATTGGTTTTCTGCCATTATATATTGCTGATAGTGCTAAAGGTGATTTTATTGAAAATTACATTTCTTTAATTTCAGACGAGCGTAGTTGTTTTTATGATGTAGTAAAAGAAATAAGATTAATAATTGATGACTTGTCCTTACTTCAGGCAGTTAATTTCCCTAATAAAAACAATCATAGAGAAATAGAAGGTAAGCTTACCTTCCAAAGTCCAGTTAAAGGGATGTCTGGTATTAAAAAGAATAAAGATAAAATTGCGGTACAGTTTCGAATGCCCGGTTTCCCTTATGTTCTGATTACAACTGACATTTTTAGAGAAGGAGAGGATTTGCATACTTACTGTCAAAATATTTATCATTATGGGATAGCATGGAATTGCAGTGATATGGAACAGCGAACAGGAAGAATAGATAGAATTAATTCATTGAGTAATAGGAAAATGATGCTCAAGCAAAAAAATGATTTTGACGAGCGTATACATGTATTTTATCCTTATTTGGAAAAGACATTAGAAGTGAATCAGGTTAATAAATTATTTAACAGCATTAATCAATTTACTGAAGCTTTTGACATCATTGGAATTGTAGAAGAAGACGGGATTGCTTCTGTTTCAACAGCAGTTGAGAATATGACTGCAAAAACAGACACTTATATGCATTCAAAATTTGATCATCAATCTTTTGTGGGAATAATTGACAATGGCTTACAGTTGAAAATAATGCCAATGATTGGAACACAAAAAAAAGAGATTCAATCTTGTTTATTTAATATTTGTGACGAATTATTGAAACAAGGAAAATTTTATTTAGAACCACAAATTAATCTTGATGTCTTTCGAATCATTGGCGATTGTAATTTAACTAATCGAAATAATAGAAGAGGTCCATTTAGAATAATAATTAAGAATAGTATGTATCCAGGCAAATTTATAATTGAATTGTCTAGCTATTTATTTAGGAAGAATAACAGAATGCAAAAACAAATCAACGAAAAAAAAGAGACTTCAATTGCATACTATAAAATTATCAATATAGATGATTTCTATGCGTTCTCAATAGATATTGATTTAGCAGATATCAATTATGTTCAACTGCAATCAAGTTTAATGAAATTAGTAGAGGACACCGACGAATTTGAAGAGAAAATGACCAAGGGTTATGATGAAATTGTATTTGGTTAGAAGTTTTCTCTAAAAAATAAGAACTGATAAAAGTATCTCTTTTTCTTTCAACCCTCTACAAAATAATAAATCTCTCCACATTTTCTTTTCCCATCATAATATCAATAATAATTGGGATGAAAAATTTGAGGATATTACAAATATCCCTTACCAGCGCTCGATTCACTTTGTTTTTTAAGTAGAGCAGTATTTAATGAAATATTAATGTGAAATTTGCTTGATTGATTCATTGGGTTGCATTTTTCAGATAGATTATTTATTTAGAAATCGGCATCTATTAATTCAAAACAGTTGAATATTATTTTAATAAATAAGCTACTCTTAAAATATTGGTTTTTTCTAAGCAGTATCAAATTCATTGATGTCTGATAACTCAGAGTTTGGTAGTTTACCCATCAAATGCTGCAACCCCGTTTGAACTTCTAATGCACGCACATTAATTTTTTTAACTTCAAAGAAGTTGCTTTTTATCGACAAGTGCGGCTCTATATAATATCCTA
>CANGGD010000163.1 GCA_947453295.1 Chitinophagaceae bacterium
TAATAATAGCACAATCCATTATGCTCTTTCCAATTCAAAGAAAATAACAGGCCTTAGAGGAAGATGGGATGTAATTAGCGAAGAGCCTACTGTTATATATGATGTTGCGCATAATAAAGATGGCATATCCTCTGTTCTAATACAACTTAATAAAGAATATCCTTCCTCCCATTATCATTTTGTAATAGGTTTTGTAAAAGATAAAGATATTAATTCGGTATTGGAATGCTTGCCACAAAATGCATCCTATTATTTTACAAATGCACATATTGAAAGAGCTCTCTCCTGTGCAGATTTGAAACACATGGCTGCAGATAAACAACTTATTGGGGAAAGCTTCGACAATGTCAATAATGCAATCACAGAAGCAAAAAGAAATGCTTCTCAGAAAGATGTAATTGTAGTTTTGGGGAGTTTTTTTGTGTTAGCTGAGATAGATAATTTTTAAAAAAAAGATTTTGAAAATCAATACAAAATCATTAACTCCAACCTTTATTTCTTCTTAATTGTTGTATCTGTTCAACATGATGTTTGCCATGCCAAGCATACAAACCCAAAATAAACCACAACGACATTTCTCTGTTGTACTCAGGGTGAACAATAAATTTCTCCCAATCAGAATCCCTTACATGAAGAAACACTTCATGCCATCTAAGATGTAATGCATGCAATAATGTAATGGAAACATTTACAGGCATTTCTTTAGCATCAGGCATCAATGCCCAATCATCTTGATTGTAGGGTTTAATAATAGGAGATTCTTCTGTTAAGGCTAGCTTGCATCTGATATAAGCATTCATGTGGCTATCAGCCAAATGATGAACAATTTGTTTGATTGTCCAACCCCCTTCCCTATATGAAGTGTTTAATTGAAATTCGTCAAGATTAAGGATTGAATATTCTAATAATGTTGGCAATGATTGAATATCCAATAATCTCTCTTTTAATATTTCAAAAGAAAAATCTTGCTGAACATATTTCCCAATAGGATAAATATTCGGATCCATTATTTTGCGACTGCAGGTTTGATATCTTTTAAAGTTATTTCAAAAATTAGTGTAGCACCTGGAGGAATAGAAGCTCCTGCACCTCTCTCACCATAACCTAATTCGCTTGGAATATACACTTTCCAATGAGCACCTTTTGTCATTAATTGTAAAATTTCTGTCCAACCTTTTATCACTCCACCTACAGGAAATTCTGCTGGCTGACCTCTTTTGATTGAATTATCAAACTCTGTTCCGTCTACTAAAGTTCCAACATAATCAACCACTACAGTATCTATTGGAGTAGGTTTCATTCCATTTTCTTCCCCTGCTTTTAAAATTTCGTATTGAAGTCCACTTGGTAATGAGATGACTCCTTTTTTTGCTTTACAAGAATTTAAAAAAGTCGTTTCTTTTTCTTTTTGAATTGCTAATTTTTTTTGTTGAAATTCTTGAAGTTGTTTTTGTAAAGTCATATTTGCTTGCTCTTTAGATAATTGTGTTGGTTTATTGCTTAATACATCTACAAATGCTTCCATCATTAATGGCAGATTAAAAGTAGTGATGCCTTGACCTTTCATATTCTCTGCAATATTTACGCCTGCAGCATAACTGAAGCTGTCTAATAAAGTTTTCATTTCAACTCTTGAATTATTTTTTTCAGCTTTAACTGGAGCCTTTGCTTTTGAATTCTGAGCAATTACTTGACCACACAAAGTTGGAACTACTAAAAGGGCACATAAAAGTTTTTTCATTATTTTATATTTTGTATTTTAAAATGAGTTGCAAAATAACAAAGTTTATTCATCTCTCATCATTCTGCCGGTTAATTGTATAAAAACATCTTCTAAATTGGCTGCCTTTACTTGTTTGGGCCGCTCAAATCCATTGGCAACCAAATCATCTATCATTTTTTCAGGTGAGTCTAATTGGATAATTTTCCCTTCGTCCATAATGGCTATTCTGTCACACAATTGCTCTGCCTCATCCATGTAATGCGTTGTAATTATAACTGTGGTGCCATTGTTTCTAATTTCTTTAATTAAGTCCCAAAGATTTCTTCTTGCTTGAGGATCAAGGCCAGTTGTTGGTTCATCTAAAAATATAATTTTAGGATGATTAATTAAAGTAGTTGCAATTGAGAATCTTTGTTTTTGTCCGCCACTTAATTCTTTTACTTTGCTTTTTGCTTTGTCTACTAAATTAACTTTTTTCAGCAATTCGATTGGATCAACAGATTGATTATATAATCCGCCAAACAACTTGATGAGTTCTACTAAATTTAAACCAGGATAGAAACCTGAAGTTTGTAATTGTACCCCAATGATTTTTTTGATTGATGCTGCCTCTTTATCTATGTCGAAATTGTTTACAATTATTTTGCCGGATGTTTTTGCTCGGAGGGTTTCAATAATTTCTAAAGTAGTTGACTTCCCCGCCCCATTCGGACCCAACAATCCAAAAATCTCCCCTTCATACACATCAAAAGAAATAGATTTTACAGCTTCAAATGCCCCATAGTTTTTTACTAAATCTTTTACTGATATTACGACGTTACTCATTAAGGATTTATTATTTTGTATTTGCAAATTCTTCCATCATCAATTTACTTCCTATAAACATTGGTGTTCTTTGATGAATTTCTGTAGGTTCTATTTCTAAGATTCTCTGATTGCCATTGGTAGCTAATCCACCTGCCATTTCTACAATATAGGCAAAGGGATTACACTCATACAACAATCTCAATTTCCCTTTTGGCTTATCTGTTGTTCCGGGATACATGAAAATACCGCCTTTGATTAAATTTCTATGCACATCGGCCACCATACTACCAATATATCTTTGCGTATAAGGTCCGCCGTTATCTTTATTTTTATTTTGGCAAGCAGTTATATATTTTTGAACATGCTGTTCATACTTGAAAAAATTGCCGTGATTTACTGAATAGATCTTTCCTGTTTCCGGACATTTTATATCTGGATGACTTAATGTAAATTCTCCAATAGACTGATCCAGGGTGAAACCATTAACGCCTCTTTTGGTTGCGTATACAAGCATTGTGGAAGATCCGAAAATCACATAACCAGCAGCAACTTGATGAATTCCTTTTTGTAAAAAATCAGCCTTGGTAGCAGGTTTCCCCAATTCTGTTACTCTTCTAAAAACACTAAAAATAGTTCCGATAGACACATTTACATCAATATTGCTGCTCCCATCCAAAGGATCAAACAAACAAACATATTTTGATTTATTGCTAATCTCGTCATCAAAAATCACAATGTCATCTAATTCTTCGCTGCCAATTCCTGCACAACTAATACCATGTTGAAGCACTCCCATAAATTGATTATTAGCAAATATGTCAAGCTTTTTTACTTCTTCCCCTTGCACATTCATGGTACCAGCATCACCCAAAATATCGACCAAACCAGCTTTATTCACTTCTACATTTACTCTTTTAGCTGCTAAGCCAATATCTCTCAATAAACCAGACAATTCTCCAGTAGCATTTGGAAAATCTCTCATTTGTTGAATGGTGAACTCATCTAAAGTTTGAATTTTTCTATTAATTGCCATAAAAGTTTTTATGTTTAGCGTGTAGGAGATTAAATTTGAAGTTCAAAAATACGGTTTATTATCTTTTAAGTATAATCATAA
>CANGGD010000164.1 GCA_947453295.1 Chitinophagaceae bacterium
AAAAAAGCTTAGACAGAAGCAAAATGACAACTAACAACCAATATTCAGGAGATGCTTTTAGCAATAATCTTAATGATGGTGAAACTTTTACTAAACCATCTTATTCCTATTTTGATGGAACTGTTGGAATAACCCTAAATTCTCAAATTGGCGAAAGTGAATCGAATAATTATTTCATAGGATTAGCTTATCATCACTTTAACAAACCAAAGAAATTGTCTTTTTACGAATCATCAGATATTTCTATGAGTCCAAAATATGTTGCAACTGCTGGAGTTAGATTCGAAATGGCTAGCAATTCATATTTTACAATTCAAACTGATGTTACAAGTCAGGAAAAAAATAAAGAAGTGGTTGGTGGAATTATGTATTCTTGGAAATCTGATGATAATTCCGGCCCTAATTATGGTTTGCATTTAGGAACCTATTTTCGATGGAATGAGTCGGTTATCCCTGTTGCAAAACTAGAAATGAAAAATATGTCTATAGCTGTAAGTTATGATGCGAATGTTTCTGCTTTAAAACAAAAAAGCAAAGGAAATGGAGGGTTTGAACTTTCATTAACATATCAAAAAGCAAAAAAGGACAATAGCAGTATAGATGCGGTAAAATGTCCTAGATTTTAAAAAATAATATTTATCATATTTTGTTTTATGGATTGTTTGGATAAAAAAGCCTTGTTTAATACAAGGCTTTTGGCTTAAAATAAATTGCTAAAATAGAATTAGGTTTAATAAATTTGCAAAAAAATATATTATGTCATTACAATTAGGTCAGTCAGCTCCAGATTTCAAATTATATGCAAATATGAATGAGCAGTTTTGCTTAAGTGATTTTAAAGGAACAAAAAACGTTTTATTGCTTTTTTTTCCTCAGGCATTCACAGGTGTTTGCACAAAAGAATTATGTTCAATTAGAGATAATATTTCTCAATACAATAATACAAATGCGCAAGTTTTTGGAATTTCAGTTGACTCAGTATTTACATTGGCGAAGTTTAAAGAAGAGCAGCAATTGAACTTCCCTTTGTTAAGCGATTTTAATAAAGAGGCTTCTACCAATTATGATTGTATGTATGATTCATTTACAGGTATGGGCATGAAAGGTGTAAGTAAAAGATCTGCTTTCATAGTAGATAAAGAAGGATTGATTCAATATGCTGAAGTACTTGAAAGCGCTGGGGATTTACCAAACTTCGATGCTATTAACGAGGTTCTTAATAGACTACCATAAATTAAATTTTATTTTTTATAAGTTTTGATTTTTATAAATTTTAATCGTATTTTAGAATTGTGAAAAAAACAATCATTTTTACTTTTTTCCTATTGATGATTTCTTCAGTGTCATTTTCTCAAAACAAATTGGCATATGAGAACTCTATTAGTAATAATAAATATTTGAAATTCTATCCTAATCCAGCTTCTGTAGCCATTAATTTTGATTGTCAATCTGCAAATAGTAATCATTTGAGTTTGTTGATCTTTAATTTTATGGGCAAAAAAGTTTATGAGTTAAAAAATATCCCTGCTAAAATCAATATTGATCTTGAACAATTCTATCGCGGTATTTACATTTACCAACTTAGAAATAAAAATGGGACATTGTTGGATATTGGCAAATTTCAAGTATTGAAGTAACCTTTTCTCTTTCCCCCTACTCTTTTTTGTGTCAAATTGACGGCAATTATTCATTTGGCAAAATCTTTGATTAAATCCTAGAAGCATAATTAAATTATATGGAAGAAAACTCAATCCCTAAAGAAGAGATAGTTAATGAAATAGAAAATTCAGAAGTAAATACTGAGAAAAATGACAGCTCAGTCAATCAGTCTACAAATGAAACTGAAAAATTAAATGAGACAATTAAAGAGCTGAATGATAAATACTTAAGGCTATTTGCAGAATTTGACAATTTCAAAAAAAGGACCGCCAGAGAAAAAAATGAAATGATGCTAACTGCAGGTAAAGAAATCATCATTTCGCTTTTAGGTGTTTTAGATGATTGTGATAGAGCGGAAAAGCAATTAAAGGCCTCTACTGACAATAGTTTGGAAATGGAAGGCACTTTTTTGGTATTCAACAAACTTAGAAGTATTTTACAACAAAAAGGACTTTCTTCTATGGAGAGTATTTCATTAGATTTTGATGTTGAAAAACATGAGGCCATCACTGAATTAGAGGTGAGTGAAGAATTAAAAGGGAAAGTAATTGATGAACTAGAAAAAGGCTACTATTTGAATAATAAATTAATCAGATTTGCAAAAGTTGTTGTAGGTAAATAATTTTTCAATTTGTTGAATTATCATTATTCAACAAAAATATTCATATGTCAAACAAAAGAGATTTTTACGAAATTTTAGGCGTTTCCAAGAATGCTACTCAAGAAGAGATAAAAAAAGCATATCGCAAGGTTGCTATGCAATTTCATCCAGACAGAAATCCAGGAGATAAATCTGCAGAAGATAAATTTAAAGAAGCTGCAGAAGCATATGAAATATTAAATGATGCTGATAAAAAAGCGCAATATGATCGATTTGGTCATAATGCTTTTAATCAAGGGCGTGGAGGTGGACATGGCGGAGGTGGGATGAATATGGATGATATTTTTAGCCAGTTCGGAGATATTTTTGGGGATGAAGGATTTGGAAGCTTTTTTGGAAATAGAGGGAGAAGAAATGCTGGAGGACAACAAGGTGGTACTAGAGGCAGTAATTTAAGAGTTAAACTGAAATTAAATTTTGAGGAGATTGCAAAAGGAGCTAGCAAAACGATTAAGATAAAAAAATACGTAAAATGTAAAACCTGTAGTGGATCTGGAGCCAAAGACAAGAGCAGTATTCAAACTTGTGGGACTTGCAGCGGCAGTGGTCAAGTTAGGAGAGTACAAAATACATTTTTAGGTCAAATGCAAACAGTAACTACTTGTCCTACTTGCAATGGCGATGGAACAAGCATTACACAAAAATGTGTAAGTTGTAAAGGAGAAGGAAGAGAATATGGAGAAGAAACTGTTTCAATTGACATACCAGCGGGTGTACAGGAAGGTATGCAACTTAGTGTTGGGGGTAAGGGCAATATTGGTGAAAGAGGTGGAAGCTATGGCGATCTGATTGTTTTAATTGAAGAAGAAGCCCACCCTACTCTTCATCGTGAAGGATTAAATGTGGCTTTTGAATTGCATATTTCATTTCCAGATGCAGTTTTTGGAACACAAATTGAAGTTCCAACAATAGATGGAAGAGCAAAAATAAAAATACCTGCAGGCACTCAAAGCGGTAAAATATTCAGACTTAAAGGGAAAGGATTTCCCAATGTAAATAGTTACGAAAAAGGAGATCAATTAATTCATGTAAATGTTTGGACACCACAAGCTGTTTCCGCTGAAGAGAAATCAATTTTGGAATCGCTAAATGAATCTAAAAACTTTGCGCCCAATCCAGAAAAAAATGAAAAATCTTTCTTTGAGAAAGTAAGAGATGTTTTTAGTTAATCTAAAAAAACAAAAACTTTTTTCTAGTGCTTTTACCCTTTGAAATTTGAATAGCGTCTTTTACTAGTTTGTAAAACTCCTTTTGAAGAAAATCATGTTGGTCAGATTTCTTTTTACAAAATGATT
>CANGGD010000165.1 GCA_947453295.1 Chitinophagaceae bacterium
ATGCTTCATCGTTTTATTTGCTGTATCAAAATTATTTTGGTTATCATTTTTAGCTTTGATGATAAGTGGTAGTATGGATGGTGTAAGCATGGTCATAAGAGGCACTATTTTACAATTAAAAACTCCCGATGAGTTAAGAGGAAGAGTTATGGCCGTAAATAGTATGTTTATAAATTCATCCAATGAATTGGGGCAGTTTGAAAGTGGCATTGCAGCAAAAATATTAGGCATTGTACCTTCTGTAATATTCGGTGGTTGTATGACGATTGCCGTTACTATTATTACCTGGTTTAAAGCACCCACCCTCAGAAAAATGGAATATTAATACTACAACTTCGTAAAAACACGATGCCCCATCACGTAAGTTCACCTTAAATTTCACGTAAGAAATACAATTCATTTGGTAAATACTTCATTGCGAAAAAAGAGCAATAATGCTCTTGTGTAGGGTTTAATATCGACGCATCTTTGTGTTAGAAGTTGATTGATAAACAAGCTATCAATCAGTATCCAAAAATCCAACAAAACCAAAGTTCTTTAATATCCAATTTGAAAAACCGAATCCAATATCAGTCAACTTCTTTTTAAATTGAATCGAGCAGATAAAAATATTATCCCTATGAAAACTAAATCCGACAACCAATGAATTCTTTACAGCAATGTAAACAATCCGAATCCATGAAAAACTAACCCTATCCAAGCCCAGAAAACTAAAACAAGCTTAAAACGTTTTAATTTTCAATCCGACGCCCCGCAAGGGGCGTTGTTATTTTGGAATTTAGCCATTCACTTGTTCAATTATCTCATCCATATTGATTGCATTATGTGCTTCTACAAAAACACACTCCCCTTTATTAATTAATAAAACCTGAGGCGATTCATGAAAAACACTCAATCTTTCTGCAATGTAATTTGAAACAGATCTGTAATTCAATAAATCTAAATAATGGAAATGAATATGGGATGGCTGAATAGACCTTTCCAGTCTGCTTTTAGCCATGATACTTATTGAGCATCTGGTACTATGTTTAAATATCAATTGAGGGCTTTGAAATGAATCTCTAATAATAATATCCACTTGAGCTTCTTCAGAGAGTGTATTCCAGTTCATAATTTTTTTCACAAAGATAATCTTACACTATAATTAATTTCTTTGTTTTTTAAAAGTGTTACATTTTTTAATTTCATTTGGCTAAATTGCATGACTTAAAAACAGCAACATGCTACAACTCACTAGACCCATTGCATTCATTGATTTAGAAACGACAGGATTAGTTCTTTCTACAGATAGAATAATTGAAATAGCTATAATCAAAATAATGCCAGACAATAGCAGAGTGGTAAAAAGAAAGTTACTAAACCCAGGTATTCCTATTCCAAAAGAGTCGAGTGAGATTCATGGCATCACAAATGAAATGATAAAAGATGCGCCTTCATTTAAACAAGTTGGAAATGAAATAAAACAATTCTTAGAGAATTGCGATTTGGGTGGATACAATAGTAATCGTTTTGACATTCCATTATTGATGGAGGAATTTTTAAGGGCTGAAATAGAAGTTGATTTAAGCGATCGAAAAATGATAGATGTGCAACATGTTTTCTATTCAATGGAACCAAGAAATTTATCGGCTGCT
Organism: Chitinophagaceae bacterium; assembly: GCA_947453295.1. Classification (GTDB taxonomy): domain Bacteria; phylum Bacteroidota; class Bacteroidia; order Chitinophagales; family Chitinophagaceae; genus Ferruginibacter. The sequence continues at coordinate 1,635 of CANGGD010000165.1, forward strand.
TACAAATTCTACTGTCAAAAAACATTAGAGAATGCACATAGTGCAGAAGTAGATATTGAGGCAACTATTGAGGTGTTTCTTGCTCAATTAGAAAAATACGAACAATTAGGAAGATCGGTAGATTCTATTTTATCAGTGATTGGAGAAGAAAAAATAATAGATTACGCCAGAAGATTTTATTACGATGAAAAAGGAATTGAAACTTTTAATTTTGGAAAACACAAAGGAAAATCAGTTGCTGAGGTCTTAAGACATGAGCCTCACTATTATGATTGGATGATGAAAGGAGATTTTGCTTTGCACACAAAGAAAAAACTTACAGAAATTTTTAATCGTGCAATGCTAAAGAAATAATTTGTTTTAGTATTTATTTACAATATTTTATTTTTTATTCTATAATTTAGTTGCAAATATTTTTATTCTTTGGAGAAAATTGTCATTATACCAACCTACAACGAAAAGGAAAACATTGAATCTATTATCGATGCAGTTATTTCTTTACATCAAAATTTTCATGTTTTAATTATTGATGATGGTTCTCCTGATGGCACTGCCAATATTGTAAAATCATTATTCCCAAAATATCCCGGCCAATTATTTATTGAAGAAAGAAAAGGAAAAATGGGATTGGGAACAGCCTATATTCATGGATTTAAATGGTCTTTACAAAAAGGATATCAATTTATTTTTGAAATGGATGCAGATTTTTCTCATAATCCAAAAGATTTAATCCGATTGCATAAAGCATGTGTAGATGGAGCAGGTGTTTCTGTTGGATCAAGATATGTAAAGGGCGGAGCACTTGAAAATTGGCCTGCAGATAGAATTTTATTGTCTAAAGGCGCATCACTTTACACTCGAATAATTACATGGATGCCTGTGATGGACCCAACGGCTGGTTTTGTTTGTTATAGAAGAGAAGTTCTTGAAAAGATAAATTTAAACCATATTCATTTTATCGGATATGCTTTTCAAATTGAAATGAAATTTACCTCCTGGAAATTAGGTTTTAAAATAACGGAAGTGCCCATAACATTTATTGACAGAAAGCTAGGTGCTAGTAAAATGAATAAGGGTATTATTAAAGAAGGAGTTTGGGGTGTACTACAATTGAGATTAATGAGTATGAAAAGGAATTACAAAAAATTTATGTCTAATTATTAATATTGCTATTAGGCTAATCGATATTGTTATTTCATACCAGGAAACTTCCCTCCCATTGGCATTTTATTCATCATTTTCATCATGTTTTTCATTTGATCAAATTGTTTTAGGAATTGATTTAACTCATTCAAATCTTTTCCACTACCCTTTGCAATTCGTTGCTTTCTACTAGGATTAATCAAATCTGGATTACGACGTTCTTCCATAGTCATAGAATTTATTAAAGCCTCAATCCCTTTAAATGCATCATCGTTGATATCTAAATCTTTTACTTGTTTGCCTACACCTGGAATCATTCCCATCAAATCTTTAAGGTTTCCCATTTTTTTGATTTGTTGAATTTGAACTTTAAAATCTTCGAAATCAAATTGATTCTTTCTGATTTTCTTTTCCAGCTTCGCCGCTTCTGCTTCATCAAACTGCGCCTGTGCTTTTTCAACCAAACTCACAATGTCACCCATTCCTAAAATACGCTGAGCCATTCTATCTGGATAAAACACATCTAGCATATCCATTTTCTCTCCATTGCTGGAAAATTTAATCGGCTTGTTAACAGTGTATTTAATAGATAACGCTGCTCCACCTCTTGTATCACCATCTAATTTAGTTAACACAACACCTGTAAAATCTAGTCTTTCATTAAAAACAGAGGCTGTATTTACAGCATCTTGTCCTGTCATGCTATCTACAACAAACAAAATCTCCTGAGGATTCAATGCTGCTTTTACATTGGATACTTCTGTCATCATCACCTCATCAACC
>CANGGD010000166.1 GCA_947453295.1 Chitinophagaceae bacterium
TCAAGTTGTTGTCATAATTTTTTGAATCGAGAATATATTTCTTTTGATTGCTTTCAAGTTTATAAATTAATATACTTTTTTTATTTTCACTAACAGACACTTTAAATCTATCCTCATTTGAGAATATTTCATTTTTTGTTTGCAATAGATTGCCGGCCCATTTTATGGTTTGATTATCGTAGAAATAACGAACCGCATCACAATAGACCTTATTGTTTTTGATGTATTGAAATAGAACAAGCAAGCATTCATTAGAATTAACAAAATTTAATTTCAGTACATTGGATGGTATTTTTTCAAGTTCGATATTTTTAATAATTTTCATCTCTTGATCATAGAAGCAGATGTAATGAGATTTATTGATTTTCTTATAAATCACAACATTTTCATTCGATTTGCCTATTATTTCATAAGATAAATTTCTATTGTCTATTTGTTCAGATTCAGAGAAAGTAATTTTTTGTGCTGATGATAAACCTACACTGAAAAACAATAGTTGTAAAATGAAAGCAATTTTATTTCGCATTTTAAATCATATTTATTTATGTAAACAAATTTATCTTTAATAAAACAATTTCTCTGTTAACTTGTTTATTTAATTAAAGATGACACAAACTATTTTAATAACAGGCGGCACAGGGTTAGTTGGCACTCAACTTTCAAAAATGCTTATTGAGAGAGGTTTTCGTATTATTATACTTACAAGAAACCCTCAAAAATATACTAATACTCCTCAAATTCAATATACGGCCTGGGATGTAGCCAATCAGACAATTGATTTGGAAGCATTATCAGCAGCTGATTTTATTATTCATTTAGCTGGTGCCGGAGTAGTAGATAAAAAATGGAATTCAAAATATAAAAAAGAAATTCTCGATAGCAGAACTCAAAGCAGTAAACTTATTATTGAGCATTTAAAAGGAATTAATCATAAAGTTAAAGCTATTGTTAGCAGTTCTGCAATAGGTTGGTATGGTCCCGACAAAGAAAAAAATTATCGCTTTAAAGAAACTGATCCATCAGATAATAGTTTTTTAGGAGTTACTTGTAAACTATGGGAAGAAAGCATAAAACCAGCTAGTTCTTTAGGAATTAGAGTATGCATTTTAAGAACAGGAATTGTTTTAAGTACTAAAGGAGGTGCATTAAAAGAATTTCTAAAGCCTATACAATTTGGTATTGCTTCCATTTTAGGAAATGGCAAACAAATTATAAGTTGGATTCACATTGAAGACCTTTGTAGAATGTTCATTCATGCTATTGAAAATGAAAAATTGTCTGGAAGTTATAATGCTGTTGCACCTATGCCAGTTACAAATAAGAATTTCAGTATAACACTAGCCAGAATTTTAAAAGGGAATTTTTTTATACCAATGTACGTGCCTTCTTTCATTTTAAAACTCATGATGGGTGAAAGCAGCATCGAAGTTCTAAAAAGCACCGATGTGAGTTGTGATAAAATAAAAGAAACAGGCTTTGTTTTTTATTATCCTACATTGGAAGCAGCCTTAAAAAATCTACTTCCAAAAGTAAAAAACTAAAATATTGGATAGCAAATATTTGCAGATAACTTCTATTGTAAATTTTGCATAAAATAATCTGTAACCTTCTGATATAAATGAGCTCTGTCTTTTCCTAAAACATTATGTTCATGGCCAGGGTAAATCATATAATCAACCTGAACTCCTTTATCAACAGCAGCTTTCACAAGATTTACAGAATGTTGCATCACAACTACATTGTCTTGCATCCCATGAATTAATAACAACTTTCCTTTGAGTTTTTCGATTTGTTTTGTCAAATCTGTAGCATCGTATCCTGCTGGATTTTCTTGTGGATGATCCATATATCTTTCAGTATACATAATTTCATAAAACTTCCAATTTGTTACTGGCCCACCTGCAACTGCAGCTTTAAATACGCCTGGGTGATTCAACATGAAATCAATTGTCATAAAGCCTCCATAACTCCAGCCAAATAAACCCATATTATTCTTATCTGCATAAGGTAAACTGTTTAAGAAATCAACTCCGCTCATTAAATCCTCCATTTGTTTTTCTCCGGCTCTTCTAAAAATGGATTGTTCAAATGTTTTGCCACGATTTGCACTACCTCTTGTATCTAAAGTAAACACCAAATAACCTCTTTCTGCCATATACTGAAACCAATAATCACCAGCGCCACCATTCCATCCATTCAAAATCATCTGCGCATGCGGTCCGCCATACCAATACACAATCACCGGATATTTTTTAGTGCTATCAAATGAAACGGGTTTAAATAATCGACAATACAAATCTGTACCCTCAATATTTTTAATTGTAAATATTGATAGAGACCCTTGTTCATATTGCTTTAATGGATTTGATGCTTGTAATAAACTTTTAGTTTGGCCAGATTGAGCATTTATAATTTGAATCGTTCTTGGATTTTGTGGACTACTAAAATTATCTATTATGTATTTACCATCTTCAGAAATAATATTGTTATGAACTTCATTGCTTGAGGTAAGTAGTTTTATTTTACCTGATTTTATATTTACTGAAGCTAAGTTTTTTGAAATGGGAGAAACAGAAGTTGATACAAAGTAAAGGCTCTCTCCATTATCATCAAATCCTTTTGTTTCAATTACATCCCAATTGCCTTTGGTTAATTGTTTTACTAAGGTGCCATCAATATTATATAAATACAAATGATTCCAGCCATCTCTTTTACTTTGCCAAATAAATTGCGAAGGATTGTTTTTTACAAATAGCATAGCAACCAGCGGCTCTGCGTACTTGTTATCTGCTTCGTCAAATAAGGTTTTTACAAATTCTCCTGATTGAATATTGTATTGATTTACCCAAAAATGATTTTGTTCTCTGTTTACGATAACTATAAAAACAAACTGATCATCCGGACTCCAAGCGATGTTGGTAAGATATTGTTCATCTGGCCCTTCCGTTTGTATCCAAATCGTTTTATTCGTTTCAGCATTGTAGATAGCTAATTTTACGTGGTGACTTGAGTCTCCTGCCATTGGATATTTTACATTGTTAACTTTTGCAGGTCTTTCTGTCCAATCAATAATAGGATAATTAGGAACCATCGATTGATCCATTCTGTAAAATGCAAGCAACTTACCATTGTTACTCCAAAATGTACCTTTTGTAATACCAAACTCGCTTTGATGCACAGTAGAGGCATAAATAATATCATCACTTCCATCTGTAGTTACCTGTTGTGCCTTTCCATTTTTTTCGACGAATAAATTTTTATTGTCTAAATAAGCAAAATAACCTGATTTGCTTTCATCTAAATTTTCTTTTGAATTCAAATTTTTATTTGCTAATACTTTTCCTTCGTTCTGAAGAATTTTTAAAGCTAATTTCTGGCCATTTACAATTGTAACCATACTGTCTTTGTAAAAACTAATAGCAGGCATGCTGCTAACAGTATCTAATTGCAA
>CANGGD010000167.1 GCA_947453295.1 Chitinophagaceae bacterium
AATTTCAAGGTGCTTTTCTATCGTTGAAATATCTTTTCTGATTGCAGGTCCTGTTTGTAAAAATTCTGGAGAAGCCGCATTAAGTCTTGAAACAGTTTCTTGCATTAATGGTTTTAATAATTCAAAATCGATTTTTTCTTTTTTACAAATCAATTCTGCCAGATAATATAAATGGTTAGTGAAATTATTTACAAAAACAGCTGCCACATGCAATTTTAATCGCTCTTCATCATTTAAATAACTTACTTGATTGGATATAGATTCTGCAAATAACTTTATTGTTTGCATTGCCTTTTCTGAATTAGCATCAATCAAAATGGGTATAGCTGGAATCTGATCCATTTCTTTTCTTAAACTTTGAAGTGGATACAAAACACCATAATGCGCTGAAACATTTTGTAACACATCTTTTGAAACCGAACCTGCAGTGTGAACCACCAAAGCAGTATTGGATTTCAAAAAAGAAAAGCATTCTTGTATTCCACTATCTGAAAGTGCAACGATGAACAACTCGGTATTGCTGTCTGGCACTCCTGAAAAGTCGGAAGCTTTTGCAAATAACTTTTTTGCTAAAGACTTCGTTTTTTTAATATCTCTTCCAACAACTTGTATTACTTCATGACCACAAGCAATAATTTTTCTACCTAAGATGGTAGCTACATTTCCATACCCTATTATTGAAACTTTCATATTTATATCACCATTTTTGTTTTTAGGAAAGTTGTGTTGAAATGACGCAAAACACTCTACCAAATTACAAACAACCAATGAAATTAGTGAATAAACTATTTTATGTTAGGATAAAACGCTGTTTAAAAAGTAAAAAAAACATGTTTTTAGTAATCCTTTCTAAAAAAACAAAATGAATCTTTGTGTTGTAGAGATGATACTAATTTAGAAAATACAAGAATGCGGATATATTGTCGAGAGCAGATATATCATAGTTTTTTTAAAGCGCTATTCACAAGTTTTTTTTGTTATGAATAAGATTGTAAACTAAAAAACGGACTGATTTTAATTGTGAATTTCAATTCTTGAATTTTAAATAATTACACTGTAACGATGAAAGAAATATTTTGTTTTTTCAATTTTAAACTAATATTGCAAACTCAAACCATGAAAAATAAACTCATTGGATTTGAAATTTGGGCATACTTAACTTATAAAAATCATGGCTAAAAACCTATTAATAGTGGAGTCTCCGGCAAAAGCCAAGACCATTGAAGCGATATTAGGAAAGGACTTTGAAGTAAAAAGCTGTTTCGGACATATTCGCGACCTTGAGAAAAATGACATGGGTATTGATGTAAATAATCATTTCCTTCCAAAATATATTGTACCAGATGAAAAAGAAAAAGTGGTGAGAGAATTGAAAAGTCTTGCAAAAAAATCGGAAGAAGTTTGGTTGGCATCGGATGAGGACCGTGAAGGAGAAAGTATCAGCTGGCATTTGGCTGAAGTGTTGAACCTCGATCCGAAAACAACAAAGCGCATTGTTTTTCATGAAATCACTAAACCGGCAATACAAAAAGCGGTGCAAAATCCAAGGCTAATCAACATGAATCTTGTAAATGCACAACAAGCAAGAAGAGTGTTAGATAGATTGGTTGGTTTTGAACTAAGTCCGGTATTGTGGAGAAAAATTGGTCAAAAAGGTGGTTTAAGTGCAGGTAGAGTGCAAAGTGTAGCAGTGAAATTAATTGTAGAGAAGGAAAGAGAAATCAATCATTTCAAAGCTACCAATAGTTTTAAAATTGAGGCTTCGTTAGCAGCTACTGATTTAAACAACAAGACTGTAAACTTTAAGGCAGAAGGAGAAAAATACAATGAAGAAGAAGACGCAGAAAAATTCCTTACTACTTGTATTGGAGCAAATTATACTGTAAGTGATATCCAAATAAGACCGGGAAAACGAACACCTGCTGCTCCCTTTACTACTTCAACACTTCAACAAGAAGCAAGTAGGAAATTAGGCTATGGCGTAAGTAAAACAATGCTATTGGCTCAAAGACTATATGAAAGTGGTAAGATCACCTACATGAGAACGGACAGTGTGAGTTTGAGCGAAACAGCAATGGATGGCATTAAATCAGAAATTGCAAATTCTTATGGAGACAAGTATCTTCAAGTGCGAAAATTTAAAAACAAAAACGAAAGTGCTCAGGAAGCGCATGAAGCGATCAGGCCAACTTACATGGAAAACCATACCGTTGCTGACCCTGAGTTAAATCGTTTATATGAGTTGATTTGGAAGAGAACGATTGCTTCACAAATGAGTGATGCAGAATTTGAAAAAACAACCGCTAAAATAAATATCAGCACAAACCAGGCAAACCTTAGTGCATCAGGAGAAGTGCTTAAATTCGATGGGTTTTTGAAAGTTTATTTAGAAGGTAACGATGATGAAGAAAACGAAGATGCGCCTGAAGGAGAAAGCAGACTACCCAATTTAACTGTTGGCCAGAAACTAGCGTTTAATCTAATGACTGCTACTGAAAAATTCACCAAACACAGCGCACGTTATACAGAAGCTTCGCTTGTAAAAAAGATGGAGGAGTTGGGTATCGGAAGACCTAGTACCTACGCCCCTACTATTTCTACGATAATCAAAAGAAATTATGTTGAGAAAAAAGATAAGGAGGCAATAAAAAGAGCTTTCAGAATATTAAAGCTAAGTAACGACCAAATACAAAAAATCACAGAACAAGAAAACACGGGCGCAGAAAAATCAAAATTATTCCCAACAGATTTAGGGCTTATTGTAACGGATTTTTTAAGTCAGCATTTTCAAAATGTGATGGATTATTCCTTCACGGCAAACATTGAAAAAGAATTCGATGAAATTGCGGATGGAAAAATGATTTGGAATAAAATGGTGGAATCTTTTTATACTCCCTTTCATAGCGGCGTAGCACATACGCTTGAAACTGCAGAAAGAGCAGTTGGCGAAAGAGTGTTAGGCGTAACTGAAGATGGCAAGCCCTTGATTGCACGAATGGGACGTTATGGCCCAATGGTACAAATAGGCAGTCAAACAGATGAAGAGAAGCCAAGATTTGCAAAATTAAAAGCAAGCCAAAGTATTGAAACTATCAATTTAGATGAAGCTTTAGATTTATTTAAACTGCCCTTAATGTTAGGCGAACACGAAGGGATGGAAGTGTCCGTTAATATTGGCAGGTTTGGTCCTTATGTAAAATGGGGTGAACAATTTATTTCCTTACCTAAAGGAGAAGAGCCTACTGATGTAGACTTAAATAGAGCTATTGAAGTAATTCATGCCAAACAAGTTGAAGATGCGCCAATTGGTTTTTATGATGAAAAACCCATCACTAAAGGGAAAGGAAGGTTTGGACCTTTTATAAAATGGAATGAATTA
>CANGGD010000168.1 GCA_947453295.1 Chitinophagaceae bacterium
AAAATACAACAAGCTATAGAAGATGAAATGGTTGTTGTAAACGAAAAGCCTGTTAAGAATAATTATAAAATAAAAGGTGGCGATCATATAATTGTTTACGACACAACTAATCAAGAAATATCTGACATAATTCCACAGGATATTCCACTTAATATAGTCTATGAAGATGAAGAGCTTTTTATTATAAACAAACCAGTTGGTATGGTTGCTCATCCTGGTAGCGGAAATCCCGACCAAACATTATTAAATGCAGCAGCTTTTCATTTAAAAAAACAATACCCAGATTTAGATGATACTGTTTTACCAAGATATGGTTTAGTGCATAGAATAGATAAAAATACGAGTGGATTAATGGTGATGGCTAAAACTAAAAATGCCATGACTCATTTGGCCAAACAATTTTTTGATCATACAGTTCATAGAAGATATGTTGCATTAGTGTGGGGAAATTTCGATGAAGATGAAGGTACAATTGTTGCACATGTTGGTCGTCATCAAAGATTTAGAAAGTTATTTACGGCTTATCCAGATGGAGAATACGGTAAGGATGCCATCACACATTATAAAGTGCTAGAAAGATTTAATTATGTTACTCTGGTAGAATGCAGATTAGAAACGGGTCGAACGCATCAAATAAGAGTACACATGCAATACATTGGACATCCTTTATTTAATGATGATTTTTATGGAGGCGATAGAATTGTAAAAGGAACTGTTTATAATAAGTACAAACAATTTGTTGATAATTGCTTTAAGACTTGCGAAAGACAAGCGCTTCATGCAAAAGAATTGGGGATGATACATCCATCAACCAATGAAAAGATATTATTTGATAGTGAAATACCAGAGGACATGCAATTGCTCATTGAGAAATGGAGAAAATACAGTCAATTTAAAAATGAAGAATAAAGAAGAAAAAATAAATCAACCCAATCCTGAAATATTATTTGATTTATTAAGGATTAAAATGCCTTTTGGTAAATACAAAGGCACATTACTTGAACAATTACCAATAAGTTATTTAGAATGGTTTGCCAGAAAAGGATTTCCGGACGGTAAATTGGGGATACTACTACAAACTATTTATGAAATCAAATTGAATGGATTAGAATTTATATTAAAGGGATTAAAGAAAAATCTTTAAAATATTATTCATAATCAAAAAATGAAACTGTAAATATTCCTCTCTCCCTTTTTTTGAAAATTGCTTTCCAATTCCCATTATATTTTATCAAAGAAGGCAATATTAAATTTTTATAATTTGTCATTTCTACTTCCATATTTACATTGAAATCGTACAATCCAGCATCGTAACTTAAATTGTATTTTCTTGCAATAATTTCGAAGGTTGAATCATTAAACCATGTTGTCATTTCATTGAGTACAACGCTTGATTCATTTCCAGGTTTTACTTTTTGATTGAAGACAAAACAATTTATGTTATTATGTTTTTCAAAATCAATAGAAAGGTCGTATTGGTTAATTATATCTTCATTATAAATGGCTGTTTTATTACTAATAAATGGAATGCCATTAATTTTTTTTCCAGGATTAAAAAACAGCATTTTTAGTTGCTCTTTATGTTTTTCTATTCCAGATTTATTATTCAAAGAAAATGCTTGGTTGCCAACAATATTGTTCTCATTGCAAACGGAATCTTTAGTATAAAATAAAGAGGCAAATAATTGTGCAGTGTAATAATTAAACTCTTGTCCATTTTTAAAGTAATCTCCACTTGTTGTTGAAGAAATGGTTTCCATAAATCTGCAATTATTTCTTCTAAACTGCTTTGTTTTACTATGTTGGGAAGCACTACTGAGATTATTATTATCTAGCATGATAATGTCATTAATACTAGTATAACCAATAGTTCTAAGATTCTTGAATGCTTTGTAAAAGCTTGTATCTGATTGCACTTTTTTAATAAAACCCTTAACATCCAGATTTTTGTTGATGATCACTGGACTTAGAGTAATATAGTTGTTATTTAAAGCGAAAGAGTCTTTATTCTGAGCACCTGAAATTTTGATGAGGATGCAAAATAAAAATAGAATAATAAATCTCATAAATAAATAATTACTTTACGAAGATCATTCTGTAATCCATTTTTATCTTTCCTTTTGAGATGTCATCTAGTTTTCGTTTGAGTAAAGTTTTTTTCAATGGAGATATGTAATCAATAAATAATTTCCCTTCTATATGATCATATTCATGTAAAATGACTCTTGCCGTAATTCCATTGAATGTTTTTTGTTGAGGAAGAAAATTTTCATCAAAATATTCAATTGTAACAGTCTCGTCCCTGCTAATATCTTCTCTGATTTTTGGAATAGATAAACAGCCTTCGTTATAACTCCATTTGTTTCCAGATAAATTAATGATTTTTGCATTGATAAAAACTCCTTTAAATCCAGGTTCATCTGGGAAAGTTCCAACTTCATCTGGTTCTTGATTGGCAAATATTTGTTCGCTATCAATAACAAACATTCTGATGGATTTATTTATTTGAGGAGCTGCTAATCCAACACCATTGCTTTTATACATGGTCTCCCACATGTCTTCTATTAATTTATCTAATTGCTCATATTGCTGAGTTATTTCAGTGGCTACTTTTCTTAAAATAGGAGAACCATAAGCAACAATTGGTAAAAACATTCTATGAAATTATAAATTAAAAAATCAAAAATAATTCTATGCTTCAAAAAATACAAAAAGAAATTTAGAATTGAACACTTTGCATATAATCTTGTAATAAAATGGTAGCAGCTATTTCATCAACTAATTTCTTGTCTCTTCTGTCTTTTTTTTTCATTCCCATCTCAATCATTGCACTTTTTGCCATTTTAGAGGTGAATCTTTCATCCAATTCTTTAATGGGGATTAGTGGAAATTCCTTTTTTAAATGTTCTATTGCTTTTTTAGCAAGTGGTGTACCATGTGTGTCTGATTCATCCCAATTTTTAGGCATTCCAATTACAATTAATTCAACAGTTTCTGTAGTAATATATTTTTTTATAAATGGAATCATTTCATTAGATGGAATTGTTGTTAATCCAGTTGCAATAATTTGTAGAGGATCTGTTACAGCAATACCCGTTCTCTTGCCCCCGTAATCTATTGCCATTATTCTTGCCATAATTTTTAAAGAAATTTATTAGAAATTAGAATATCAATAATTACAAATATTGAAAACATTACAGAAGCTATTCCGTTAGAAGTCATAAAGGCAATATTAACCTTGCTTAAATCATTTGGTTTTACTATAGAATGCTGAAAAATTAACATGCCTAAAAAAATAACAGCACCAAACCAAAACCAAAGAGTGTGTGAGAAGTCAATTCCATAAATAACTACAATTAACGCTGCAAT
>CANGGD010000169.1 GCA_947453295.1 Chitinophagaceae bacterium
TATAAAATTATTTCTTCAAACGAACTGATTGAGAATAGTGGCAAATATTCGCTTGAGATATTAAAGTTTTGTTTATGAACATTTTGCCCTCTATCTAAAAGACAAATTGAAGTCCAACCCAACTTGTTTGGTGTAATAAAATCTTTTTTAGGGTTATCAGCTATGTAAATATAATTCTCAGCGATTTTATTATCCATCACCATCCTGAAATTATATTCAGATGGCTTTTCGGAATTTACTTCTTCTGATATTACTATATTTTTAAAAAATGTCTCAATACCAAGAGCTCTAAGTTTATTCCTTTGTGTAATTGATCTACCATCAGTAATAAGAGACATTTCCGTACCTTGTGAAAGCAACTTTTCTAAAAACACCTTGGCGTCATTATAAAGCTGAATAGTAGGAAAATGGTTTCGATAGATATCTAAAACTATCTGCAATGTGATTTGATTATTTGAACCATCGATGATCTGCTCAATCCAATTTTCCCTATTATTTAAAATTGTCTCAAGTGAAATGTGCTTAATACTCAGGTTTTCATAAACAAATTCAATTCCAGATTTTTCAAAATCGCGTTCTGAATATAATGTATCATCTAAATCAAAGACAAATATTTTACTACTTGGTAAAATCATCTTGATCTAAAATTACTTCGGAATCAAACCTTAACATAACTCTATTCTCAATCCAATTATCATTAAATGTTATCGGCTCATTCATCATATATTCCAATATGATATATTCTGGATAGTTAGCACCGGAAGCATATGATAATGGAAATCCACCACCAAACCTAGGATTTATCTCAATTCCAATAATTTCATCAGTTTCTTTACCTATAAAAAACTGAACCGTTAAACACCCTTTCGCACCTTTTATGAAGCTTAATTTATCCTTAAGTATCTTATAAAATTCAAGTTTCTCGGTTTTCCCTTTACTAATTTCTCCTCCTCTTACCTCTATTCTTCGTCTTGGAACTAAACATTTTAAATCACTATTTTTATCATAATAAGCATCAATTGTATACTCATGAAAATCACTAGGATTGATATATTCCATGAACATTAACTTTGGGTTATTCAATAATGAATCAGTAAGTTCTTCTTTAGAATTAATTAAATATATGTCTTTACTTAAACTACCGTCATATGGCTTTATGAATAATGGAAATGATGGATTCTTTTTATCAATTGCACTTGGAATTTCAATCTTAAGATCTTTAAATAAAACATTGGTTTGGCGTTTATCTCTACACTTTGCAATAAAATCAAAGTCTGATACAACAATCTGAATATTATTTGATAAAAAAAGTTCTTTCGAATCGGACAACACAAGTAATTCCGTATCGATTGTAGGTACAACTATTTTAATTTCCTTCTTGATACAAAGTTCTAATATTGAATTAATATAATTTTCATTATCCACTCTTGGTATAGTAAAGAACTCATCAGAAACTCTACAAGCAGATGACCACTCTGGATTTGCTTCTGCAGTATAAACTTTAGAGGAGGGAAACTTTTTCTTTAGTTCAACTTGAAACGAACGAACAAGTTCAACTCTTCTACCAGCTGATGTAACAAGAATATTCATATTAAATTATTATAAAATTCAATAAGTTTTTTATAAAATTTTTCTTGAGAATACCTTTCAATAATTATCTCGCGTATTTTAACAGGATTAAAATTTATTTTATTCTCAGAGAAAAGCTTCATCGAATTGTAAAGTTCAATTTTATTGTATTTTTTTATTATTATTCCGTTTATATCAGTTTGTATTAAATCAGTGGCGCCATTCACATCAGTAATAATAATAGGCAAGCCCATGGAACCAGCTTGTAAAGTAACATTAGAAAACCCTTCCCTGTAACTTGGTAATATAAGACAGTCAGAAACTAACAAATACTTTCTAATGTCTTCCTGAAATGTTAGTCTAATAATATTTGTATTACTATTAATAAGAGATTTAGTATATGGCAATAACCCATCTAAAGAATCCTCAAAGTCACCAATTAAAAGCAATTTTATATTTATATTAGATTCCTTCGAAATAATTTCAAAAACATCTACAAGCTCATTTATACCCTTGTCACCAACTAACCTACCAACAAATAAAAAAACAATACTATTTGTAATATCTAGCTCATTTTTCAAATGAATTAATTCATTTCCTTCAAACAATTTAGGATTCCAATAGTCAAGGTCAATTCCATTGATATTCCCATTCCCAATTATAATAATATCTTTACTTGTAATTTTATCTTTTAAAAGGAGTTCCTTTACACCAGTACTTTCAGCTATTATATGAGTAGCAAAAAAACAAGTTAGTTTTTCAAAATAAATTAAAAAATTTCTCTTAAACCCATTTTCTGATTCATATCTCAAACCTGTTACCAAATAAATCCTATATTTTATAGATGCAAAATAACCTGAAATCATCGAAATTAAACTAGACTTAGGTGTATTTGATTGTATTATATCAGGTTTAATTTTTAAAAAATATGCGGTTAGCAATAAAAGCGATTTTAGGTCTTTAAACAAAGATATCTGACGCTTAAACTCAATAGCTTTAATTTTAACACCTTCCCTTTTTTGAACTTCTATAAGATCATTTCCATTTGATGACAATGCAATAACTTCAAAGTATCTATTCAAAAAAGCAAGTTGATTTTTTAATAAAATATTTAAAGTAGATGGAACAGTTGAAATTCTTATAAATTTTTTTTTCAGAATCTTACTCATTTAATGATTTATATAAATTAATGTAAGAATTTATTGTATTGGAAATATCAAAATATTTTGACCTAGTAAAACATTTATGAGAAATATTGTTGTAATAATTTATATCATTATAAAGTTTCAGAATATGCTCAGAAAGTTTTTTTGAATCTGAAAATTCAAATAACAAACCATAATCCCTGACAATTTCTCTAATCCCAGGAACATTAGATCCAATAAATGGTTTATTAGACGCCATACTTTCTAGACATGAAATAGGCATGCCTTCATACTTTGAAGAAAGAACAAGAACGTCAGATGTTTTCATAATTTCATAAACATCAATTCTCTTACCAAGAAAAAAAATTCGCTTTTCCAACTTCTTTTCAATTACATATTTTTCGCAACTTAACCTATCAATACCATCACCAACAAATATGCATTTAATTCCGAAAGGTAATCTTGCCATTGAATCAACTAATGTGAATTGATCTTTCGGATATTGAAACGAAGAAACTTGTGTAACCAAAAAATCCGATTCTAATATAAATTCAGA
>CANGGD010000170.1 GCA_947453295.1 Chitinophagaceae bacterium
TAATTTTTCTAAAGTATAACCTAATTGACCAATTAATTTTGGACTAAATCTATAATAAAAATTAATTCCGCCTTTCAATAATTTCTCATCAATAGAATTATAAACATAGATAGCATCATTTTCAAATTGATTTGTGAATTTACCAATTGTTAAATTACCTTCTAACCAACCGTTTTTGATTACTTTAAATCCAACAACTTCTTTAAAATTGATTCTATTTTTTTTATTGCGAACATTCACACTCAGGTTTGACACAGTATACAAATCATTATTCCCCATTGGTTTGTACTCAATTTGAGCAGCATATTGCTGAATCGATGTATCATTTAAATTACCAGCAAAAGCATTTGCTTGAAGAGTATATTTATTTTGATAATACCTTACACCCAACATACCTGTATGATTTCTAAAAATAAAATTATTAAATGGGGTGTATAAAAAATGATAGGCAGCTATCAATTGAATTTTTCTGTTTAGATTATAACTCATTCTGTTATAATACTCTAATTGTTCTATTTTTATATTATTCGAATCACTTACATAAATTAAACTTGGTTCTTTTATAGTTTGATGATATGAAACAATTGATTGATTGAAATTCAATCTCCAGCCTATTCTGCCATCAAAATTAAATCTGGTATAATTACCTTTCCCTCTGTTAGAATTGTTGGTTACTTTATAACTATTTTCAATCCCTATAGAATTAATTGCATATTTTTTTAAATGCTCTTCTTTGATTTCTTGTTTATTGATAAAAGGAATGTGAACAGTAGCAAAGTTTACTTCATTTAATTTCTTTAAGCATAACCAACTATTAAATCTCGCTAAACTGTTATAACTATCTAATTTTAAAATCTCATTATATTGTTCTAGTGCTTTTTGGAAATTTCTTTTTTCTAGGAAAGCATTACCAATCCTCATTCTAACCAATGTACTAATGTTGCCATTCTTTGACATCTCATTTCCAAATTTGATTAATTCATCCCATTTTTTTTCAGTGTATAGTTGACTAGATCTAGAATTTATTTCAGATTCTGAAATTGCACTTTGAGAAAAAATATTAAGATGAAATAAAACAAGAATGATAAATGTTATTAACTTTTTACTTTGCATGATAATTGAATGTTTTTGTTTTGGATGTTTATAGTATAAAATTGAATAGATTTATTTTGTATAATAATTTCTGATGTTGAAATACTATTTTTTCTGAGCCCTAATTGATGAACCTGTTGACTATTTAAAATGATTTTTTCTTCAGATAAATTGACTTCTATTTTTGGTATAATAATTTCGAAAGTCAATTTAATAAAAATAAAAAAGGGCGCTAGAATATCTTGTAAATAAATGATTAAATTTTGACGAAGTGTACTTATTGGAAATTGGTCTTTCACAATTGTTTCCATTTCTGTAGTTAATACTACTTTGTATGCAGACAAATAAAAATAAAACAGAAAAGAGTTTTTTGGGCCAATATAATTCGTAAAATAAAAAACCGTTCCGTCGTTTATAAAATAGGCACTTGCGTTTTTCGCCTCACAATAAAAATAGGTGTTATTATACTGATCTGTTATTACTTCCCACACTTCTATTTCATTGGTATTTGATTTAATTTCATAGATTAAACCTGTTTCAAATTTAAATGCTTGTTGAAGCTGACTATTAACTTGAATATTAGAAACGAATGTTCCTTCTTTAGGAACTGAAAAATGTTTAAGCTCTATATTTGAATCCGCTCTGGAATAAAAATGAGCTAATGGATAAGTAATTGTTTTGGAACCTACATAAGGAGTTGATTGAATTTGAAAATGCAAATGAGGTTCAGGCGATCTTCCAGAATTTCCACAATGGGCAATTATATCACCTTTTTTCACATAATCACCTTTTTGAAATTTAAAGGATTGTTTTTTTAAATGGGAGAGTTTGCTATACAAAAAGGAGCTATGTTTAATAACAATTGTATTTCCCCAATTTTGATTTACATTATTTTCACCAATATTATTATCGTCTATAAAATCAATAATTTCTTCAATAATTCCATCTGCTGGAGCAATTACAGGCTTATTGTAACAAT
Source organism: Chitinophagaceae bacterium (assembly GCA_947453295.1). GTDB lineage: Bacteria > Bacteroidota > Bacteroidia > Chitinophagales > Chitinophagaceae > Ferruginibacter. Next base: position 2,072 of record CANGGD010000170.1, read on the forward strand.
AAAAATGTTCGAGGTTACTACCTGGATTTTTAAAAGTTTTCATCTCATGATCAAGTACTACAAAATCAATTGCTTTTGACCAATCTCCTTTATGAGTAAAACTTCCTTCATATCCTTGGCTTACCATCCATTCCCCCATAAATGGAAGTCCAAATTGAATTTGGGTTAATTGATTACTACGTTCATTGCTATTAATAAAGCGATATAAATTAATTTCAGGATTATAAAATTGTAAGGGTGTAATAACTAGCTTACCTATATTTTTTCTTAATTGTAAACAGTACAAAAACAAGATTACTGTAATACAAAAAGGCATTGAGAATACAGGCAATCCAAATGAATTAGTAAACGTTCCTAATCCAAAAACAAATAAGTAAGTAATAGGAACGGTTATAAATAGCCACAAGACCGAACGCCAAGACGGAATCAAATAAAATCCTCCCAAAGCTAATGATACTAACATGAAATTAGTTCCCATGTTATAATATGACAATACTCCAGAGTTAAACCCACCCATTAAATGGCTAAAAATAATTGCAATAACATATCCAAGAATTACAAGAAAAAATGAAATCCTAGATTCAATAAAAAGACCAATTGATAAAATAATGCCTGCAAAAATATTGGCTTGAAAAATAATAGCGCTCAATGATTTAAAAAAACCAGCTACTATTGGTAACAATTCTAAATTTTCGAATTTCTGTATGAAATTTAATAAAGCGTTTCCTCCAATTGCATAGGTCTCATTAACCCAATAAATATGGGATTGAGTGAGTCCAATGCCTGCAAATTGTTTTGATGCCAAAATCAACACCCAAGTTGTAAAAATAAAAGCAAGCGATAACCCAGGAATATTTTTAGAATATAATTTAGTCGCAATTGCAACTGATAATAAAGTAGATAAGATAGCCCCAATTAATAATAACAAATAAAATGCAAGTCCTATTTCAAAATTATTAGCAAATCCTAATCCAAAAAGCAAAGCGCTATAACTATATAATCCTGTTTTTAATTGAAAACTATCAAATCCTAGTAAATATCCTGTAATTACAGAAAATACTACTGATAACAGTCCAGCATAA
>CANGGD010000171.1 GCA_947453295.1 Chitinophagaceae bacterium
AGTACCGAATAGCTATCAGATAATAATTGGATTTCATAAAGTAAATGTTGAAATAATAAGATATTTAGATGATGAGCTGAGTTTCTCTATTGAAGAAACAGGAACAGATTTTTTTAAATATGCTGGGAATGATTACGGATGTGTATTTGCTGACATACAATGGAATGTAACAAATGATTAGAAGAATATTAAATAAGTTGTTTTTCAAAATTGTTTTATTGGAAGATTTAATTAAAAAAATTGAATATAAGACTATCCAAGACAATTTGAATTTAATTATTATTGGGGAGCATAGCAAACTATATAAAGAAGCTAAGGTTATTAATTTACAAAACAACAAGCATAATATTGTAATTGGTAATTACACTCATATAAGGGGAAATTTACAGATTTTCAACTATGGAGGAAAAATTCAAATTGGTAACTATTGTTATCTTGGAGAAAATAGTTATTTATGGTCTGGAGAATCTGTAATCATCGAAGACCATGTATTGATCTCTCATAATGTCAATATTATTGATTCAAATTCTCATGAATTAAATCATTCCGACAGAAAAAAAGGTTATAACGAAATAATTTCAATCGGTCATCCTTCAAATAAAGGTAGTATCATCACCATGCCAATTGTCATTAAAAAGAATGCTTGGATTAGTTTTAATGTCATTATTTTAAAAGGAGTTACAATTGGAGAAGGCGCAATTGTTGCAGCAGGAAGCGTTGTTACAAAAGATGTGCCTGATTTTGCAGTTGTAGCTGGTAATCCTGCAAGAATCGTAAAATATACTGAGTAATTAAATGAATTTGATGAATTGGCACGAAACAATTGTTTATATACAAGACAAACCAGAATATAGTAAATTGTTAATAGATGCTTATCTTGATAAAAATCTTGAATTAAATTTTGAAAGGTTTTATAAAAGTGAAGAATATAATGAAACAATAAGTTTAATTAAAAAATATGCTCCAAATGCAAAAACGATTCTTGACGTTGGTGCTGGGAATGGGATTAGTACTATATCATTTGCAACAGATGGTTATAAAGTCACTGCATTAGAGCCGGATAATAGTGAAATAGTAGGTTCAAAAGCCATTGAAATACTTTCACAAAAAAAGAAACTACAAAATATAAATATCATAAACTCCTATGCCGAGAGTACTGAATTTCTGGACAATTCATTTGATGTAATTTATGTAAGACAGGCTTTGCATCATGCTAACAATCTTCAAAAATTCGTATCTGAAATGTATAGAATCTTAAAACCTAATGGGATTTTATTTACTTTAAGAGATCATGTGATATTTGATGAAAAAGACAAGTCAGATTTTTTGGAAACGCATCCTTTAAATAAATTCTATAATGGTGAAAATGCATTTACTTTGAATGAATATAAATCTGCATTCATCAATGCTCAATTTAAAATTAAAGAAGAGTTTTCATTTTATTCAAATGTTATAAATTATTCACCAATAACTAAAAATGATTTATCTAAAAAAATAATAACGAGTATAAATAATTATAGAGAGATTTTTAAGAAGACTCATCCATTTATTTCATTATTGCCATTTAGTTTTCAATTATTCAAATTGAAAAATGGAATTAATAAATCTCTTCAGATATTAAACGAAAAACAAATTTCTGGAAGACTGTATAGCTTTATTCTAAAAAAATGACAAACATTCTTGTAATTGGTTCAGAGGGGTTTATTGGAAAAAACGTAATTGAATTTTTTAATAAAACAAAAAAATTCAACATGTTTAGTTGTGATATAGTAGAGAATATTTATAAGAATTTGAATTATTTTCAAATTGATTCTAACATAGCGGAGTATGATTTTATTTTTAAAGAAAACAAAATAGATTTTTGTATTAATTGTTCAGGCGCATCAGATGTATCATTTTCTTTTTCCGATCCTATTTATGATTTTAGATTAAATGTTTATAATGTTATTAAAGTATTGAATGCTATAAAGAATTATTCACCAAGTTGTAAATTTATTCAATTATCAAGTGCAGCTATTTATGGCAATCCAGAAAAATTACCAATTAAAGAACAAGATTTAATAAATCCAATGTCTCCTTATGCTTTTCACAAACTGCAATCCGAAAAAATATGTGAAGAGTATTTTAACTTTTTCAACATTAATACTTGCATTGTTCGTATTTTTTCTGCTTATGGAAGAGGGCTGAGAAAGCAATTATTTTGGGATTTATGGCAGAAAATTAAACTAAATAATGATTTGATTTTGCATGGTACTGGAAATGAATCAAGAGATTTTATTCATGCAACAGATGTTGCACAAGCTATTTTATTAATAATAGAAAAAGGGGAATTTAATTCAACTATATACAACGTCGCAAATGGCGAAGAAGTATATATAAATAAATCAGTTGAGCTTTTTTGCGATATAATAGAATGGAAAGGAACTTTAAATTATAATAACCAAAATAAAATAGGTTATCCTATAAATTGGTGTGCAGACATTAGCAAAATAAAAAGCTTAGGATACATGAAGTCAATTGATTTTAAACAAGGGTTAACAGATTATTGCAAATGGGTACAAGAATTAAACTAGGGATTTTTTATTCATATGATGAAAACTGGATTGGGGGTTCGTATTATATACAGAATTTAATTTTATCATTAAATTTATTAGAAGATAATAGAAAACCTGAATTGATTATTTTTTCAAATTCTGAAGAAAATTATATTTATTTGTCTTCATTAACTAATTATCCATATTTATCAAGTGGCATACAAAAATTCACAAAAAATATATTCATCAGGATAATAAATAAAATATCGGTTAAAGTTTTTAGTACTGATTTATTAAATTTAGGAAAAAAAAAGCCCGATTATTTTTTCCCAATCAATCATCCATCCATAAATTTCGAATTCAACAAAAATCTTTTTTGGATACCTGATTTACAAGAGAAGTATTTGCCTCATTTTTTTTCAAAAGAAGAAATTAATACTAGAAATGAATTCCATAAACATATCGCATATAAAGAAAATTA
>CANGGD010000172.1 GCA_947453295.1 Chitinophagaceae bacterium
ATTTAATTTGTTGGAATCTCTCAGACGTTACTCCACAGAAGTGCCATTTGTACATTTATCTACGAATAAGGTTTATGGAGATGCACCAAATTATATAAAAATGCAAGAATTGGAAACTCGTTTCGAGTATGATGATAGTTTTTACGAGAATGGAATTGCAGAAAATTTTAGTATCGATCAGTCCAAACATTCTTTATTCGGCGCCTCAAAGGTTTCTGCTGATATTTCTGTTCAAGAATATGGTCGATATTTTAATATGCCAACAGCATGCTTAAGAGGAGGTTGCTTAACTGGACCTAATCACTCTGGTGTTGAGTTACATGGATTTTTAAGTTATTTAATTAAGTGTAACATTGAAGAAAAAGAGTATTCTATTTTTGGATATAAAGGCAAGCAAGTGAGAGATAACATTCATTCATATGATGTTGCCAGGTTTATAGATGAGTTTATTAAAGCTCCACGTGTCGCTGAAGTTTATAATATAGGAGGTGGTAAAGAAAATTCTATTTCTATACTTGAGGCATTTGAGATGATTTCTCAAATCAGTGGAAAAAAAATGAAGTACAAGTATATTGATCAAAATCGTATAGGGGATCATATTTGTTATTATAGCGATTTGCGAAAAATGAAGGAGCATTACCCAAATTGGAGAATTACAAAATCTATTAGAGATGTTTTTATTGACATCTATAATAGATATATGCAAGAAGTTAACTGATATAATTACTAAAAAGAATATTAAAATGATTCAAAAAATAAAAATCTTCGTTTCAGCTGCAATTAATGGATTAATTAACTACAAAATTGTAAATGGCAAAGTTTATAAAATGCCTAAATCCATTTCAAAAGCATTCCGCCCGTTTATAAACTCAAAAGTTGAAGAAGAGGAAGTAAGACTAATTAGGTCGACATGTAAAGGTTTAAATAATATTATTGATATTGGTGCAAATGTTGGGTTTCTATCCTTAGAAATGGCTCAAGTTGCTAAAGGAAAGATTTTCTGTTTTGAACCTAATCCATATACATTTAGTAAATTAGTTGATCTAGTAAGTATAAATAAAGATAAAGGCTCGGATTTCAATTTTATTTGTGCAGCGGTTGGTGAGACATCAAATTTTGTTAATTTTTATGTTTCAGAAAGAGATTATTTAGGAGTCATGTCATCTCAGGTGCAGACTGATCCTGATGCAAAATTAATTAAAGTTCCAATTGTAAGTTTAGATGATTTCTTCTACGAAGAGGAGCTCAAAATAGATTTTATTAAAATTGATGTAGAAGGTGCCGAATTGTTTGTTTTAAAAGGAGCCATTCAATTATTAAAAAAGTTTTCTCCTAAATTATTGATTGAAATTCATGGTCCATTTCTTCATAGCTTTGGGTATACTGTTTCAGATTTGTTTCAATTCTTAAATGAATTAGGTTATCAATCTTATAATATTGTAACAAATCAAGTTTTATCGTTAGAAGAATTCACAAAAAATACTGGAAAATGTGTTAAACATCCAATTTCTGGTGAAGACATGAGTGTTGACGGTTATGGAAATGTCTTATTTGTAATGAATGAATAATAAGTTTAAATTATCGGGCCATTTTGGTGATGTAATAAGTCTTTTTTCAGGGACATTTATATTTGCTGTTAGTTCCGTTATTAACAATGTGGTTTTAGGCCGTAACCTTGAAAAAATTGATTTTGGTAGATTTAATGCAATTAATTCTACAGTATCACTACTTTCTTTATTTGTACTATTTGGCCTTAACATAACATCAGTTAGAGTTATTTCAAAATTTATAAAAAATAATCCCTACTATATATCATCTGCTATTGATAGACTCAAATATTTTTATAGAATATTATTTGTAGTAATATTTCTAATTTATGCAATTCTTATTCCGTTTATATCTAGTTATATATTTCATGACAAAAGTTTAATTTTTCCATTTTATCTAAGTCTAATGTATTTGTTTTCATTGTCTTATTCCGAATTGACAACTGGATTTTTGACAGGACTTGGAGAGTTTACTCAGTTAAGAAATATAAGTTATATAAAAGCATTACTCACATTAGGTACAATGTGTGTTAGCTTTATTACAAGTAATTTTTATGCAGTATATATAGTATTTGCATTCTCAAATCTGTTAATTATATTTTTAAGCAACAAATCATTATCTAAAATAATTGCTACAAAATTTGATCACATAAAGTTAAACCTGCCCGAAAAATTTAATAAAAAGATAATTGCTTATTCGGGATTTATTTTTTTGGGTGGAGTAGTTGTTTTGCCTTTTACGTATGGATCAAATTTAATTTTATCTTCTGGCGATGGTATTCATATTTTCGCGGTATTGAGTATTTTTTCAACATGGCAAGGAGTGCTTACATTCTTCCCTGTAACTTATTCCAAAATAGTTTTGCCATTTATCTCAGGAAACAAAGTAAAACAATCTAGAATTGATAAATTCACTCTTGCGACACGAGTTAATAATTCTTCTGTGTATTTTATATATATATTCTTAATATTTTCTTCTTCATTTATACTTGACTTATACGGTAAGAGTTATATGATGTTTTTGAACGTATTCAATTTGTATCTTGGGTCAACTGCAATTGCATTTATGGGAAATACATATGGTGCTCAAGTTCAAGTCAAAGGATTTAAGTATACTATACTATTCGGAAATCTAATAGTTGGGGTGTCAATTTTTTCATTTACCTATATTTTACACAATCAATTAGGAATTCTCTCATTGTGCTTGGGATTGCTGATAGGTAATTGTTTAAATTTTCTTGTTTCATTCTTTACAATAATTTTTAAAGACAAGTTTCCTTTTCGATTACATTTAAGCGTGATAAGTGCATTTAGCATAATGTTAATTTCGATTTTATGTAATTATTACTATAAAACATTTTTTTTACCATTGAGTGTTTTCTTTTTATTTATTTTCTATTTGATAGATAGGAGTTTAAAGGCAAAAATATAAATGAAAAAAGTTCTGTTAATTACAGGTTTC
>CANGGD010000173.1 GCA_947453295.1 Chitinophagaceae bacterium
GAATGGCTCATAGAGGCAGATTGAATGTATTAGCTAATATTTTGGGAAAAACTTACGAAGAGATTTTTAATGAATTTGAAGGAAATGCTCTTCCTGATACTACAATGGGTTCTGGAGATGTTAAGTATCATCTTGGATTTAGTAGTGATGTGCAAACTTTTTCTGGCAATAAAGTTCGATTAAAACTTTGTCCTAATCCATCACATTTAGAAGCGGTTAATCCTGTTGTGATTGGTTATGCTAGAAGTAAGTCAGATGTTTTATATGAAAGTAATTCGGAAAAAATACTTCCGATTCTTATTCATGGTGATGCTTCAGTTGCTGGTCAAGGCATTGTATATGAAGTTTTACAGATGAGCAAATTGAATGGGTATCATGTAGGCGGAACAATACATTATGTAATCAACAACCAAATTGGATTTACTACTGATTTTGATGATGCAAGAAGTTCTGATTATTGCACTTCCATTGCAGCGCTCGTACAAGCACCTGTTTTTCATGTTAATGGAGATGACCCTGAAGCTGTTGTTAAAGCAGTTGAAATCGCAACAATGTACCGTCAACAATTTAAGTCTGATATTTTTATTGATATGGTTTGTTATCGCCGTCACGGACATAACGAGGGCGATGAGCCGAAATTTACTCAACCACAATTATATTCTTTAATTGACAAACATTTAAATCCAAGAGAAGTATATACGCAATATCTAATTGAAAATGGTGAACCAGACGCTAAAGTATTAGCTAAAGAAATGGAGCAAGCGTTTTTAAAAGATTTACAAGATAGATTGGATGAAGTGAAGCAACATCCATTGCCTTACAAATATCAAAAGCCTGAAATTTGGTGGCAGAATTTAAGAAAAGCAAAAGCGGCAGATTTTAATAATTCGCCGAATACTTCTATATCTGCTGATTTATTAAAAGAGCTTTTTGAGAAATTGATGCAATGGCCTGCTGATTTCAAGCCGCTTAAAAAAGTAGAAAAATTAATTCAAGATAAAATTAAAATTTTTCAAGATCAACAAAAGATTGATTGGGCTACAGCAGAATTAATGGCCTATGCAAGTTTAATCAATGAAGGTAAAGATGTAAGGATAAGTGGACAAGATGTAAAAAGAGGAACATTTAGTCATAGACATGCAGTTTTGTTTGATGAAAATAACAACAATCAGTATAGTAGATTGGCTCCATTTTCTAAAGAAAAATCAACGTTTAGAATTTTCAATTCTTTATTAAGTGAATATGCAGTTTTAGGTTTTGAGTATGGTTATGGAATGGCAAATCCTAATGCACTGGTTATATGGGAGGCTCAGTTCGGAGATTTTGCCAATGGGGCTCAAATTATTGTTGACCAATTTATTTCTTCTGCAGAAACGAAGTGGCAAAATATGAATGGATTGGTAATGTTATTGCCTCATGGTTATGAAGGGCAAGGCCCGGAGCACAGCAGCGCTCGTTTAGAGAGATTCTTACAACAATGCGCAGAGCACAATATGATTGTTACCAACATTACAACAGCAGCTAATTTTTTCCATGCTTTAAGAAGACAAATGACTTGGGAATTTAGAAAGCCAATGATAAATTTTTCACCAAAAGCCAATCTTCGCCACCCTGGAAGTTTTAGCGACATAAATGAATTCACTGAAGGAATATTTAAGGAAGTGATTGATGATAATAGTATTTCAAATCCTGAATTAGTGAAAAAAGTTTTAATGTGCTCGGGTAAAATCTATTTTGATTTAGATGAAAAAAGACAAAAGGAAAATAGAACAGACATCGCTATCGTAAGAATCGAACAATTGTATCCTTTACCACAACTTCAATTGGATGAGTTGTATAAAAAATACGGAAAGGCAATTTGGTATTGGGTTCAAGAAGAGCCTTTAAACATGGGAGCTGCTTCTTATTTGAGGATGAATTTGAAAAATATCAATTTCTATGTATTCAGCAGACTTGCAAGTGCAGCGACTGCAACAGGTTTTGCAAAAATCCATGCGGCAGAACAAGCAGAGATTTTAAATGCGGCTTTCAGTAAATAATCAAAATTTATTTCAGACAATAATAAAGTATGTTTCAAAACTTAAGTGAAAAATTAGAAGGCGCTTTTAAGAATATTAAAGGACAGGCGAGAATTACAGATTTAAATATCGCTAACACAGTTAAGGATATACGAAGAGCTCTTGTTGATGCGGATGTTAATTATAAAATCGCAAAAGAGTTTACGGATAAAGTTAAAGATAAAGCACTCGGTGCAAAAGTTTTATTGTCTGTTAATCCAGGACAGCAGATGGTTAAAATTGTTCAGGATGAATTGACTGAACTAATGGGCGGACAAGAAAGTCAGTTAAATATAACAGGAAGTCCTACCATCATTTTAATTGCAGGATTGCAAGGTAGTGGTAAAACAACTTTTAGTGGCAAGCTTGCAAATTATCTTAAAACAAAAAAGGGGAAGTCGCCCTTATTAGTAGCATGCGATATTTATCGCCCTGCGGCTATTGATCAACTTGAAGTATTAGGAAATCAAATTGGTGTAGAGGTATACAGTGAAAGAGATACAAAGGATGCAGTACTTATTGCTCAAAACGCAATTAAGGAAGCAAAAGCAAAAAACAAAAATGTAATAATCATTGATACGGCTGGTAGATTAGCGGTTGATGAGGTGATGATGACAGAAGTATCCAATGTAAAAGCAGCATTGAATCCTCAGGAGATTTTGTTTGTTGTAGATAGCATGACAGGACAAGATGCCGTAAATACAGCCTCTGTTTTTAATGAAAGACTTGATTTTACAGGTGTTGTGTTAACTAAATTAGATGGTGATACAAGAGGAGGAGCAGCATTGTCTATTAAATACACTGTTAATAAGCCGATTAAATTTTCTAGCAATGGAGAGAAAATGGATATGCTAGATGTGTTTTATCCAGATAGAATGGCTCAGCGTATTTTAGGAATGGGTGACATTGTGAGTTTGGTTGAAAAAGCACAGGCGCAGTTTGATGAAGC